>JAJOKM010000014.1 GCA_021129835.1 Thermodesulfovibrionales bacterium
TAACTTCTCCAGGATTGTTAACCCCAACTGCAGTATGCAGGGCGGATATGGGATCTGCATCTGGTGGGGTAGCAGGCGGAACGGCGATATCGAAGTTATGATTATAGGGAGGTAAAATGGCATTTAGGGGGTCATTAGGGTCGGTACGGGTAAAGCTGAATAATTTATATGCCGGTATATTTATTCCTACGGCGACATCCGGGCTTATATCTATAGTAATGGTATTTCTATCGGCGACGAACTCGCCCGTATTAGCATTGATAGGGGGGATGTCTGATTGAAACCCAGAAAATACATACCTGCCTGCCACCTTTGTGTTGGCAACACCGATAGCACTCTCTAATAAAACGCCGACCTCGACTGCCATCATCCGTCTTGCGTCAGCATCAGCAGTTGCCGTTGCCCCAGCGAGCGCCAATTCCCTCGCCCTTATCATAATATCATTCAAATTAAAGAAGGCTGAATCCATCGCCTCTAAAGAGGTCGTGGCAGAGACTATGGCGCTTTTATATAGACCGATTGCGGAGATCTCTGTCCGGTAGGCGACGATCCTTGACATGGCGGTGGGATCATCTGAAGGCCTGTTAACTCGCTTTCCAGAAGAGAGCTGCTCATGTGCCTTAAATATAGCCTCCATATTCCGATGCATATTAGAAAGGAACCTATCATGAAACATCTCTGCCGTAACTCTCATTTTATACCTCTTACTAATTCTGCTTGTATTGTTAAGGATTGCCCGGCTATCTTCCTGCCATATTCATAAGCGTCATCAGTAGTTCATCGGCAATGCGTACCATCTTTGCTGCGGCCTCAAAGGACATTTGGTGCTTAATCAAATTTGCCGCCTCTTCATCAAGGCTAACTCCTGAAATCTCTTCTCTTCTCCTTTCGAGCGCCTCTACGACTGTATTCTGAAATCTAAGCTCCCTGTCTGCCGAAAGCGCCTCGACACCAACATCAGAGACTATTGCTCGATAAAAATCGAGGGCGCCACTGCCAGCAATAATCTGTTGATTTATCAGATCTGCAATCTCCCTTGCATTTCTGTTGTCACCTGGGATCATCTGTGGATCCTGAGCTGCTGCAACCATTGCTGGGTCTGTAATTTCTAATGCCATTGTCCTTGCAGCATCTGAGTTGATCTGAACAATGAAGGTCTCCTGAGCAGTCATTTCATTATCTATCCTCACCTTTATGCCGCTGAATTCGAGTGTCCTGTAACCATCACCTGAATGAAAATCACCAGGTTGCAGAGTAATTGACTCTTCGGTCGTCAAATTATGTATTACATAATTACCGGAGGACTCAGGCAGGCCTTCCGTAAATTGTATTCTAAACTGGTCATGACTGAAGGCATGAGCGTCTATTATGCTAACAGAGGTTACTGTTCCGCCGTATAGAGGGTCATCGATTGTGGCCAATGAACCAAAAAAATTATTACCGGTAGAACTATCTAACCCATATCCCTGTCTGTGATGGAAGTTTACCTTATCTGTGAGATTGACAGCAAAGACATTCAGTTTATTCATAAGAGAGGGTATTTCGGTATTTACGAGGTCAATAATTGCCTTTGCCCTTCCGTCTATTATACCGTTGGTGATATCCCTCTCTTCATGCGGCAGAGCTATATGAAATTGGATGTTTCTTTCTCCATCAATAGTAACTTTCATCTCATATGCCATTGCGCCCTCAACAAGCGGAGTTCCACCTGCTAAGACAGAATATCTTCCAAAGTCATCTCTAAAGGCGGTAACCCTGACTTTTTGGTTTAGTTCTTTCAAAAGGCCATCCCGGTGATCCATCAAATCGAGCGCCCCTGGCGACATGGCGATCTTTTCATTTAGGGCTGCAATCCCTGCTGTAATGATATTTATCTCGGCTGCCAGGTTTTGGCTGCCTCTAAATAACTCTGTGCGTATATTATCGAGGGATCCATATGCCCTGTTTATACGCATACAAAGGTGCTCTGCCTTTCCGATTAACAACATCCTTTGTGCATGTTCCTCTGGATGTTGCGAAACCCCCTGCCATGCGCCGAAAAATTCAGTAATAGCAGAACTTATACCTACAGCGCCGGCCTCATTAAAGATATCCTCTATTTTTTGAAATCCTTTGCTGTAGGCATCCCAATATGAAAGGCCTGACTTTTCAGCCCTTAATTGGAGATTTATGAAGGTATCATACATCCTCTCTATACCGTCAATTCTAACACCCTTGCCACTGGCTCCCATGCCAATTATTGCCCCTGTTGGAATATTCTCTAAAATAACCCTCTGCCTTGAGTATCCCGGGGTTGCAGCGTTGGCAACGTTGTGGGCAGTCGTCTCGATGGCTTGTCTTGATGTAAAGAGAGCGGTCTTAGCGATGCTGAACAATCCAGAGATTGACATTATGCCTCCACTGATACCTTCTGTTGCGTCCCTACATCATGGGCCTTCAAAAAGCTATATGAGGTCCTTATGAAGTAAAGGGATTTCTCGATTAATCTGCTGTTAAATTCATTCAGCTCGGATATACTCTGAAGCATAGATATAAATTCAGACGCTATAGCAGTTAATCTTTCCCTATAGTCCTTATCTGCTATTTCAGCAACCTCTGAGACGGTCTTGTCTCTAAAGCCGAGAGATTCCAGTATCCTTTCGCGAGTCTCATCATACGCCCTTATCTTGCCTGTTATTGCCTTTTTGTCATTTAGCAGCAGTTCGATCTCCGCAGGGTCGAAACTGACTATCACATCTCTCTCCTTCTGCAGCAGTTCGGCTAACTGCGTACAGAGAGAAAATTCTTTCTCCAGGATATCAATTAAGTCTTCATACGAGTGAATCAATTATAGCCTCCGTTAAGAGCTTTCCTGCTACGGCCTCACCCCTGACATTATAGATTCCAGCGTTAATAGCATTCTGTATCTCCTCTACGCGGTCAGCCCTTATCTCTGGGACCCTGCTGACCTCCAATTGAAGTCTTGCGATCTCTTTTGCCCCCTCAGAAACCGTCACCTGGTCTCTGGATAAGGCCTCCTCTGGCCCGCCCTTTCCTGCTGTCCTTTCCTTCGCGCTGTCGGTCCTCTGCAAATTTGGACTCAATATCTCCATATTATCTGCTATCTTCATCTCTTCACCTCCTATTTTGCAGTTATTTATTCACTGCCCTGTCTTAGCGCTTTTACCCTATACATACTATATCGGAATTTTTTAAAAAAAGATTAGCGCCGTCTCAAAACAGCTTCATGGCGAAGTGAGGCCTTAATTCCCGAAGGGCAATATATTCGCCAAAATTTAGCTATGCTATAATTCTACTCTTCAGCGGAAGACTAAATTCAAGCGATGGATAATAAGCAGCAGGAAGTTGTTCCGGCGCAGATTTCTTGTCTCTCCCTACCTCTTTTATTGGCGGACAATCAGCAACTCCTGATTTATCCGGTTTATCAATAGATCGCTTGATGCTGTCTAAAAAAAATTCTCCTATCCCGATGCCTCTTTTGCTCAGGGATTCGGACATTTCCTGCACTACAAACTGCATATAAGTCGAAATTGTCTTGTCCTTGCTGAAGTGTGTCTGCTCTAACATTATTTTTAAAAATTTGCTTAAAAAGATGGTCTCTACCTTTTTGGCAATGGTCGTCGGATCAGCGGATCTTAGAGACTCTAATTCGGCAGTTGCGCCTCTGTCGATAAATCCTATATTTGTTATTGCCGTCATTACATTATTACCAGCTCTGCATGCAGGCTTCCGGATGCCTTGATTGCCTGTAGTATTGCTACGAGGTCTCTCGGGGTTACGCCCAATACATTAAGCGCCTTGACCAATTCACCGACTGTTGCCCCCCTCACCTCAAACAGTGGCGCCATTATCTCTTCGGCTACTACTTCTATCTTGGGAAGAATCACTGTCGCCCCTGGTTCGGGCGCAAATGGCGGCGGATGAATGACCTCATATTCGACGCTGATCTCTATAGTTAACCCGCCATGGGCAATTGCAATCGGGTCGATAGTAACATTTTCGCCGATAACGACCGTCCCTGTCCTCTCATTAATAACAACCCTTGCAACCCTGTCAACATCTACTCTTAAAAGCTCAATCTCTGCCATCAGCTCTACTACTCTACCTCTAAACTGATCAGGGACTATTACGGATACGACTGATGGACTCTCTGGTCTGGCAAAGTTGCCTACAAGCCTTTCATTTATACTATCCGCTATCCTCATGGCAGTTGTAATGTCCTGCATCTTAAGTAGGAGGTTTAATCTGTTTTTGGCATTCAAATGCACCGGCACTTCCCTTTCTACGATAGCGCCATTTGGAATCCTGCCAACATTCGGGTGGTTTTTGACCACATGTGCACCTGGTGCACCGCCAACAAATCCGCCAATGGATACAGGTCCTTGTGCAACTGCGTAAACAACATTATCAGGCCCTTTCAGAGGTGTCGTCAAAAGGACACCCCCCTGGAGGCTCCTCGCATCACCGATAGATGAGACCTGAACGTCAAGCTTTGAGCCCGGTTTTATCATTGTCGGGAGCCTTGCAGTAACTATGACTGTTGCTGCATTTCTGATCTGTCCTTCTATATCCTCCGGGGCCACACTTATTCCCATTCTGGTTAACATGTTAGCCACTGCCTGGGTTGTAAATGTCCCACCCCTGTCTCCAGTCCCATGAAGCCCGACTACTACACCAAATCCTACGAGGTCATTGCCTCTTACTCCTGAAAATGTGGCTATATCCTTTATCCTCTCGGCCATGGCATCAGTAGTGACAGACAAGACAAGCAATATTAAGATTAAGTAACGGATAGTCTTCATGATTGCATCTTCTCTTCTCATTGCCATCTCTATCCTCCCCCTAAAATTTTTGCTAAAACGGCCATACACGATCCAGAAACTCCATCAGCCATCCCGGCCTCTGCCTATCTCCTAAGACCCCTACCCCTACCATGTATATCTGGGCATTTGCTATATGCGTAGACAAGACTGTATTGTTTGGCGATATATCATCCGGTCTCACAATTCCCCTCAATACGAGTATCTCCTTTTCGTCATTCACAATTATCTCTCTCCTGGATTCGATCACCAGATTAGAATTTGGTAAGACATCTATCACTATTGCCGTTATTCTGCCCTCAAGCCTTCCTTGCCTTATGGTATCGCCACTTCCCTCAAAGGCAGACCTCCCCTCTCCGCCAATAGATATCCCCGCTATATCAAAAGGTATCCCAGTTATGCAAAAAAGAGGGTTCTCTCCGACAAATGGACCTATCCTATACTCTGCTAATGCGTCACGTTCAACCCCTGTCTCCGCCCTCTTTGATGCCCTTGTGACTTCATGAATCACTATCGTAACCAGGTCATTCACCGCCCTTGCCCTTCTATCTCTGAAAAGGAATGCATTATCCACCCATAGGGAACCTTCTGGTGCATGCACCTCTCTCTCTTCTATCACTTCTGTATACATAGGGGGCATTGGCGCAATCTTTACTTCATGGGCATCTCTCAGCCCGGCACAACCGACCAGCATGGTAAAGATTAAGCCGTAAACGGTGAGCAGTAATAATCTCTTAGCCTTTCCTGGAGGGAGTCTCTCTCCTCTCCTTTGGCACAAAACTTCGCTTCGCTCTGTCTTCATAGCCTTACCCTCACAGTATCTGGCGACACTAAGATCCCCTTTACTTCCCTTTCGGTGAAGTTGCATAACACCGTCGCACCTTCACCTACGATAGTATTGCTTCTGAGGACCCCATGTGTAGTTATAGTTACATTATCTCCTTCTACAATAACCCTGACCTTCTGCCCTCTTCTGACCCTCAAATAAGAAGTCAGATGATTATCCCTTATGATAACTCCCTGTCCGATATTCGTCGTAAGTATCTTTCCGCTGATATCACTTCTGCAGAATACGGCGCCCGAGGGCAATCTCGAAAGCTTCTGCCTCACGGTACTGAAGTCGTCATCCGTCAAGATTGTATCTCTGCTGAGTCGTCTCGCCGCAATAAAGACATCTACGAAGGCATCATAAGACGCCTCAACAGTTATCCTCTCTGGCAGCCCCTTTCTATTTATGAGATGAACAGCAAACTTCGCTCTGTCTCTGCCATTATTGCTGATCATAGCCAGATTGGTAATTGTGTGATTATCCAACCTATCTACAATATCCCCTCCTCTGACCACTCGTAATCTGTGAATCTCCACATATCCTGAGACCGACTTTTTCAGCTCCTCTAAGACTGCCTGTCTGATGTCATTCATTGCACTCCTTTTTTCTGCGGACTCCGACACGCCTGGCATTAAAACAAGCAGCAAGCAGCAAGCAATAAGTAGTAATATTTTATTTCTGAGTATCGTTGTCATGTTGTTGGTCTCCATTTGTCACGAAACTCTGTTCGTTTTGCTATCTCCTTATTATCATCTTCTCAGGGCGCCAGCGGTCTGCAGCATCTCATCGGCTGCCTGAAGTGCCCTCGAATTAAGCTCAAATGCCCTTTGAGCGACTATAAGATTTGCCAGCTCTTCAACGACATTAACGTTAGACTTCTCGAGAAAACCTTGCTTCAGAAAACCCCTTCCCTCATCTCCAGGCTCTCCGGTGACGGGATCACCAGAGGCCTCTGTAGCAAGGAATAAATTCTTACCGATCGCCTTAAGCCCCCCAGGATTAATAAACCGTGCTAACTCCAGTTGTCCAATCTCGACAGGCACAACATCGCCTTCCTCTAAGACAGTAACAACGCCGTTAAAGCTCACGGCAATCTGCGTTGCACCTTCAGGGATGGTGATTTCTGGGTCGATCGGGTGCCCTTCTGAGGTCACGATCCTTCCATCCATATCAATCTTGAATGCCCCTGCCCTCGTATACGCGATAGTCCCATCAGGTCTGGCAATCTGAAAAAAACCGGCGCCATTTATGACAAGATCAAGGGAATTATCTGTCTGCATAAAATCACCCTGTGTGAAGAGCTTCTGGACAGCCGCAGGTCTGACACCAAGCCCAACCTGGATTCCGGTAGGTATCTGAGCGCCATCTCCTGCTGGGACACCCGGCGCCCTTATCGTCTGGTAGAAGAGATCCTGAAAATCTACCCTGCTCCTCTTAAACCCTGCCGTATTGACATTTGCCAAATTATTGGATATGACATCCACATTAAGCTTTTGTGCATGCATCCCTGTCGCCGCTGTAAAGAGCGCCCTCATCATAACCAATTCCCTCCTATGTTCAGTAATCAGTAATCAGTAGTCAGCGGTTCTATTCTGAATTCTGACTATCTGGCCTTATAATATCTCTTATGCAGGCATCCTTGCTATTTCGGTGGCAGCCTGTCTGGCCAACTCATCAAAGGACTGAATCATCCTCCTGGCCGCTTCGTATTGTCTTAAAGCAGTTATTATGCCGACCAATTCCCGTATAGGGTTTACATTAGATGCCTCGATACTGCCCTGTATTATTGCGCCCGCTGCTTCTCCTGCCTCATCTCCTCTAAATAGCGAATTTCCGACAGGCTGGATGTTGTTAACCATGACGAGTTTGAGTCTGCCTACCACCTCGCCATCTATATTGATACTTCCATCATAGGTAATATTAATATCGACTCCTCCGCCAACCATCACTGGCATATTATTTATATCCAGCACTCTCTGACCTTTTTGGGTGACTAAAAAACCTTCTCTATCCATACTGAAAGTGCCATTTCGAGTGTAATAGGCCATCTCCGCACCTTCTACTACAAAAAAACCTTCTCCTTTAACTGCCAGATCAAAGGGGTTGCCGGTCATTCTTAGGGTCCCCTGGGCGGTATCGATATGTTGTTCTCTAAAAAATGTCATCACCCTTGAACCAGGGAACATAGAATCATGCACGCGAGGAATGCCTTCTAATATTGGATACATGCGTGAGGAGAATGTGGTCCTTTTAAACCCTGTCGTATTAACATTTGCCAGATTGTTGGCAATGTTGTCCATCTCATGCCTTCTCAGTACTGCTCCTGTCAGTGATACATATATGCCTTTATACACCGAGCGTCCTCCTGATTTTTATACTACTCAGGTTGTCAGGTTTACGGTTCACAGTTTACATTAACTGATAACTGGCAACTGATAACTGATAACTATCCTTTATAACCGTGAACCTGAGTAGTTACGTTTAGCATTAATTAATAATATAAGAAGCAACTTCCGTGCCAGAGAGTTAAGGGGGGGTGAGAAGGTGAATGAGGTGAGTAAGAGGAGCTAAGAGTTAAGGGTGGTAGATGGAAAATTTTTCCTGTGACGGGAAGAATTATACGCCTTTTTCCCATTTCAAGTGGGAAAGAGCCAATTATGCCTTTATACTTATTGAGGGCTTTTTAGGACTCTCTTCTTCAGGCTCTTCGGCGGGTCTATCTTTTTCTTCTTCTGCTGGTTTTTTTGCCTTTTTTTTCACAACGGCCTTCGGAGAAGTATGAGCGGAGCCTATTCCTCGTATACCCGTAACTTTGTGTAATCCACTTATTCCTCTGTCTTCTGTCATCTTACTTTCCTTATCGGAGAAAATCCAAAATTATTTAATGGGCTACCTAACGACGCTACTCCAATAACTGCGCCCTTTGTTCCGCATAAATCTTTTTCACTCTTTCTTGCAGTTTTTCGAAATTCTCTTCAGACAGGCCAAGATGTTCAAATTCAATAAAGGGAATATTCAGAGGTCTTCTCAAACTAATGCCTAAATTCAAGCATATGGCATCGGCCGCCTTGACCACTTCGCAGAGCGCTTCAAAACTATTGCCTTCAAATGCGGGGAAGGCTTTAGTGTGATGATGTTTTATGACCACCTCAAGGCTTTCAGGTAATTTCCATCTCCTCGCGATGAGACCTCCAACACTACAGTGATTAAATCCGAGCAGATCATCCTCGACCTCCATAAAAGAGACCTCCTCTTCATAAACCCTCTCAATGACCCTTGTATAAGACTCTGGTATGCTGTTATTAAGGACAGTCTTTCCTATATCATGGATCAATCCCGCGATAAGCGCCTCATCAGGCTTTGCCATTTGTGTCTCAGTAGCAATGAGGGATGCGGCAATAGATGTCCCCAGGCTGTGCTCCCAAAGCCTCTGCTCAAGGAGACCGAATTTCTTATGTAGATCCTTTAATGAGGCAGCAATTACAAGCTTTTTCATCGTGCTGAAACCAATAAATATTATCGCGGTCGAGACTGTCTCTATAACTTTGCCTCTTCCATAATATGGAGAATTTGCGATCCTCAAAAGCCTTGAGGTGAATGACTGATCACTCACAATAATCTCTTCTAATTCATTTAGAGATGAGTAATCGTTATCCGTAAGATGTAGAACTTTCATTGCTACAGGCGGAAAACCTGGAATATCAACGGTTTTTAAAATAATCTCTTCTAATGCCTCTTCCCTCATCTCTACAGCCTCCTGGTATAATATTCATTGAAATCGGAAATTGGAAATCGGAAATTTGGCCTTCATTTTTTTTGTTCTGTTCTTCCCAATTTCCAATTTCTAATTTCTATCCCAATCTTCCCCTAATTTCAAGTTTCTAATTTCAAGTCGTGAACGGTTATCTAATTTTAAAAAAAGGGACCGAACTATTACAGTATACCTTAATCAGACGTTCTACTGCTAATTGCTAAGGCTCTAGACTAGAAGATTTATAGTTTTACATACACAAAATGTTTAATTGTTTGGTTCTTCTCCAAAAAGTGTAGTTATCCGAAGGGTAGTGTAGCCCTTTATGGG
>JAJOKM010000158.1 GCA_021129835.1 Thermodesulfovibrionales bacterium
TATCACTGGTTACGATCCCGCAACGAGCGAACTTATGGTTATTTATCATTTTGATGTTAGGGGCGCAGTGATTTCTGTTAAGGTTTCAGTCAGCAAGCAGGATCCAAGGCTCCCATCTATCGTAGGGGCTGTTGCACCAGCCAATCTTTATGAAAGGGAGACCTACGAGATGATAGGAGTTATATTTGAGGGGCATCCGAACTTAAAAAAACTCCTTCTTGAAGAAGACAGAGACAGACCATTACGGAAGTGGTAAGGGAATGGTAGGTCTTACTTGTCCCGGTAATAGGAATCGCAATAGCCCTTCTCCTGACAAAAAATGTAACGAGCACCGGGTTAATTCTTGAATGCTATAACAACCCCTTGCTTGAAGTCGTCACTATTGGAAGGTGAAATTATGAGTCTAAAGTCATCAAGCAGCTCTCTCCAGTTGTTTCACCTGAACACTGGCTCATGCAATGGTTGTGATATCGAGATCATTGCTTCATTAATCCCCCGATTTGGCCTCTACCGATTCGGGGCCGAACTTGCCGAAACGCCTAAGCATGCTGACATCATCTTGGCTACTGGCCCGGTAACGGTGAAAACCCTGCCAGAGGTGCTAAAGGTTTGTGAGCAGGCACCCGATCCCAGGATAGTCGTAGTTGTAGGGAATTGTGGATGCACTGGAGGTATATTTGATGATAGCTATCCCATAGTCGGACCACTTAATAAGTTCATCCCTGTTATCTCTTATGTGATAGGATGCCCTCCGCACCCTCAGATTATATCGCATGCTATAGTCGAAGTGATCAAATCAAACGAAGAGGTATTTAAGAAGTTGAGTAAGCCCATAAATTCTCCGGCAGCTCCCTCTCCAGCACCGGAAGGTTTTCGTGGCAAGCCTGTGTTTAATGAAAAATGTATAGGGTGTACTGCCTGTGTTACTATTTGTCCGTGTCAGGCCATTTCATTTGTTGATAATGGTGAAGAAAGGATTATCAGCTTATGGTATGCCAAATGCACATTTTGTGCAAGGTGTCAAGATATATGCCCTAATGATGCCATAACTCTTACTGATGAATTTGAGCTTGCCACATTAGATGCTTCACAGGCTAAAGAAATAGTCGAGATACCACTTAGACGCTGCAGGACATGTGAAAAGTCTGTGGGCACAACACCTCAACTTAAAAAAATAGAAGAGATAATGAGCAAGGTGGGGCTCACACCTGATGACATGGAGCCTTCATTTTATCTCTGCAATGAGTGTAAGGCCCAAAGAGTGGCAAATCTTTACTCCAAAAAACGGTAATTCATGGCTCCTCTGGATCTGCTAAGCAAGGTAATCAGCAAGACAGAGAGAGTGCTTATTGTTGGGCTCGGCAATATTTTGAGAGAGGATGATGGAGTAGGTATTTATGTAGTAAACGGGCTCGAAAAAAGAGGGCTGCAAAACTTTGTGATTGATGCCGGAACTGCTCCACAAAACTATATCCATAGAATAAGGAGATCGAGCCCAGAGGTCATAATCCTTATTGACGCGGTCGATTTCAGAGGAAGGCCTGGTGAGATAATCTTTGAAGACATTTACAAAATTGATGAAATTGCCCCGTCAACCACAACCCATAAATTCCCTATCAAAACTTTTGCTCAGTTGATCAGAGGGCTGGTTGGCGACATCGAAATTTATCTTTTAGGAATTCAGCCTCGACGCATAGGTTATGATTTTAACCTATCAGAAGATATAAAAGAGAGTGGAGATGATATAATAAATTCATTAATAAACTCCTTTTCACGCCCTTTTTTGTTGACCAAAAAGCCCCTGGAGCCTGCGTGCAAACGGCAGAGAAACAAACTTAGGTAGTTCGGTATGGTTCTTTTTAAGGGTCAGAAATACCCATTTATGCTCCAGTACGGCCAAAAATGCCCCGGCTATATCCCACATCGGAGGCAATACAATAACAATATGTTCACCTACCCTCTTAAGTTCCTTATAAAATTTTTCAGGGTCGTCAACATGTTCCATTGTATGAGAACACAAAACATAACGAAACTCACCGTCTTTAAAGGGGAGGTTGTATATGCTGCTGAGTAATACAAAGTTTGGTATATCTTTATACCTTTTTATATCCGCATTTACTCCTCCACCGTCTGTCTTTCCGCAGCAGATATTCAGATCCCATTTTCTACCTTTTAGGGTCCTGCCTTTCAGGATTCTATAGCTTAAAAAGTTGGCGCAAAATAAACACAGGATAATTACAACTAAGCAAATAAATAATGTCATTTTGAATTCCTCTTCCTGGATGTTTTCTGCGCGAGAGTTTTTTGCACAGGAAGCGTATATTACGGCTTTTTAGCAATAAAACGCAATAATTTTTTGAGAAAAATTTGTGATTAACCGGCAATATGGGTTAGAATTAACTTGGTGCCAGTAAGAATGGCAGGACAGAAAAAGCATACCATATGGAGCTGTTATGACATCTGAGATTGTGATTAATGCCTCAAGAGAGGAGAGTAGAGTTGCCCTTATCGAGGGAGGGCAGGTCGTTGAACTGTATATCGAGAGAAAAAAAGGACACAAGTCTTGTAGGGAATATTTATAAGGGGAGGGTCGTAAAGATACTCCCCGGCATGCAGTCTGCTTTTGTTGATATTGGCCTCGAAAAGGCAGCATTTCTTTATGTGGGCGATATAATGACAGAAATCGCGGAATATTGCACCAGCCTTGTAGATACTGATCCCGAAAAAATAGGGATATACACAAAGACAGCGAATCCTTATAAATCCTTATTAATCGAAGAATTGATACAAGAAGGTCAATGTCTCCTTGTCCAGGTGTCTAAGGATCCTATCGGCACAAAGGGATCAAGGGTGACTTCGTATATCGCTCTTCCTGGTAGATATGTGGTCGTAATGCCAAACGTTGAGCATGTGGGAATATCTCGAAGGATTGAGAATGAAGAAAGACGTGCTGAGCTTAAAAAAATTGCATCAGAGATAAAACCTAACGGAGTTGGCATAATCATGAGGACAGTAAGCGAAGATGCCACAGCAGACGAAATAAAGCGTGACCTTGAATTTTTATTGCTCCTCTGCGAAAATATACAAAAAAAGGGAGAACAGGCATCAGCTCCGCATCTTATCTACAGCGATATCGATCTGGTATTCAGAAGCGTGAGAGATTTCATGGGCCATGATGCGGGAAGACTTATAATAGATTCGGCTGAGGAGCATGAAAGGGTAAAGGGATTTGCAAAGACATATTTCCCGAAACTCCTTGGCCAGATAGAATTGTATGAAGGTAGAGAGCCAATATTTTATGCCTTTGGGATAGAACTTGATATATCAAGGGCTTTAGACAGGAGGGTATGGCTGAAATCTGGAGGGTATATAGTTATTGATCAGACAGAAGCTATGACCGTTATTGATGTAAATACAGGTAAATTTGTTGGAAAGGGAGACCTCGAAGAGACAATCTTAAAGACAGACCTCGAGGCAGCAAAGGAGATAGCCTACCAGATAAGGATAAGAAACCTCGGGGGGATTATCATTATAGACTTTATTGACCTGGAAAGACTCGAAAACCGAGAAAAGGTTTTTTCTGCCTTTGTTAATGCTATGAAAAAAGACAGGACAAAAAGTAACATTTATAGCCTCTCTGAATTAGGCATCGTACAGATGACAAGAAAGCGTGTACGGGAAAGTCTTGGGCATATACTTCGCGAGCAATGCCCTTATTGCGAGGGCAATGGCTTTATTAAGTCAACAAAGACAGTGGTATATGAGATATTCAGAAGACTCAAAAAGATAAATCCTCCTCATAATTCAGTGGTTGAGATAAAATCCAATCCAGCGGTGGCTGACCTCCTGTCTGATGACGAGAGAACGGGCATCGAAGAGATCGAAAATACCTACGGCATTAAGGTTATAGTTAAGAAGGACATTGCCAGGCACCAGGAGAGCTATGAGATTTCGATATTGTGATTTATTGTAATTACAAACTTACCGAAACTAGAGTAAATACAAAGACCGCTATACTTATGTAGCCGTTCATATCGAAAAAGGCCGCATTCAGTCTGCTTAAGTCATTGGGTTTTACGAGTGAATGCTCATGAATCAATAGTCCTGCAACTAAGAGCATCCCTGCCCAGTAAACGATACCTAAATTAAAGATCAGCCCTGTTGAACACAAAAGTAACCATGTAACAAGGTGAAATATCTTTGATAGAACTAGGGCCTTTTTTATCCCAAACCTCTGCGGGATAGAATAAAGACCGTATTTTTTATCAAACTCTACATCCTGCAAGGCATAAAGTATATCAAAACCAGCAAGCCAGAATATTACAGCAATACTGAGTGGTATTATTTCCAGATTGAGGCTCCCCTTTACGGCAATCCAAGCGCCCAGTGGTGCAGCGGAAATTGCAATGCCGAGAACAAAGTGAGACATCCATGTAAATCTCTTTGTATAGGAGTAAATAGTTATGATGAGAATTGCGAGGGGCGAAAGCTTTAAACAAAGAGGGTTAAGATTATATGCAGCAAAGACAAATACAGCAAAAGAGATAAATGTGAAAATAGCTGCATCCCTGACTTTTATCTTCCCCGCAGGAATTTCTCTCTCCTTCGTCCGCGGATTTTTTGCGTCGATCGATCGATCTATTATCCTGTTTAACCCCATTGCGCCTGCCCTTGCCCCAACCAGTGCAATCGTAATCCAGAATATCTGCTTGATTGGTGGAACACCTGATACAGCTAATATTGCGCCTGTAAAGGCAAAAGGTAGGGCAAAAACGGTGTGGGAGAATTTTATCATCCCGAGATAGAGAATTGCCTTATTTTTCACTGTCTTCATATGCTGTTTGATTATTACTCAAATCTATGGTAACATATTTTCCGAGTATGCGGAGAACCGAAATTCATACATAAATAACCAAAAACAGATTAAGGAGGGTAGCATGGATCCTGATAATCTTAAATATCACAAGGGTCACACATGGGTTGAAGTAGTTGGCAAAAGGGCAAAAATAGGAATAACAGATTATGCGCAGGATGAACTGGGTGATATAGTGTATGTTGATCTCCCAGAGGTCGATACTAAGGTAGAAGCAAATACCGAGATGCTCGAGATCGAATCGACAAAGGTAACATCGTCAGTTATAGCTCCTGTTAGTGGCACTATGATAGAAGTTAATAAAGAACTTGAAGACTCGCCTGAGATCATAAATGAAGACCCTTATAGTAAAGGATGGATAGCGGTGATCGAAATGAGCGATGAATCAGGATCAGAGATCGGTGAACTCATAGAGGCAGATGATTACGAAAACTATCTACAATCCATTAAAAAAGAGGAGCCTGCATGAGATTTACAATAATCGGCGCCGGGCCAGGAGGGTATGTAGCCGCATTGAAGGCGGCACAATTTGGTGCGCAGGTAACAATTATAGAAGATACCGAGGTTGGTGGCACATGTCTGAACCGGGGATGTATTCCGGCTAAGTCACTGGTTGCCTCGGCAGAGGCTATTCGCAAGGCAAAAAGACTCGGAGAATTTGGGATAGAGGTATCAGGGGATATTATTCCCAATCTCTCTAAAATCATGGAGAGGAAAGACAAGATTGTTTCTACGCAGGTAAAAGGTATCCGCTCCTTATTCAAAAGCTGGGGTATAAATCTTATAGAAGGGCGGGGAACGCTGCTCGCCCCTCGGAAGGTGGAAGTACAGAAAAAAGATACTACTATAAAGACAATAGAGACGGACAAAATAGTGATCGCCACAGGCTCAAGACCTGCTCAGTTACCGATATTCCCTTTTGACGGAGAACATATACTTTCGAGTGATGATGCACTAAATATAAAGAGCATTCCAAAGAGCTTAATAATTATAGGCGCTGGAGTGATAGGCTGTGAATTTGCGTGCATATTTAAAGAACTAGGCACAGAAGTCACGATGATTGAGGCGATGCCGAGGGCGCTATTTACTGAAGACCCCGAAATATCAGTATTATTAGAAAGAGAACTGAAAAAGAAGAAGATAAAACTTTTAACAAATGTGAGCGCAGAAGGAGTAGAAAGTCAAGATGATGGAATCCATCTGCATCTCGGAGGTGGCAAGGAGATTGTGGCTGAAAAGCTTTTGGTGTCAGTTGGCAGGACATTAAATACAGCAGGCATTGGACTTGAGACATTGGGAATTAAGAAAGGCGTGAGAGGGGAAATAGTGGTTAACGAAAAGATGGAGACAGACATAGAGGGTATATACGCCGTAGGCGACGTAACGGGGGGGATGCTCCTTGCTCATGTGGCATCCAAAGAGGGATCTGTAGCGGCATGCAATGCCTGCGAAGTTGAGCGCAAAATGGATTGCTCAGTAATCCCTGCAGCAGTATTTACATCGCCCGAGATAGGCTCTGTCGGTCTTAGAGAGCATCAAGCTGCCGATAAAGATATAAAGATAAGGACAGGCCGCTTCCAGTTCAGGGCATCGGGAAAGGCACACACAATGGGCGAGATAGCAGGCATGGTAAAGATAGTTGCTGACGCCGATACAGACAAGGTGATCGGTATGCATATAATCGGCCCGCATGCATCTGACCTTGTTCATGAGGGCGCCCTGGCAATTAAAGCCGGTGTAACAGCAAGAGAGATCGCTGAAACGATCCATGCCCATCCGACCTTAGCAGAAGGGATAATGGAAGCTGCAGAAGATTTACATGGCGAAGCGGTCCATGCACCAAAAAAGAGTTAGGAGGGGAAATAAATGGGTAAAATTATAGACATACATGCACGTGAAGTAATAGATTCAAGGGGCAATCCAACAGTGGAGGCCGAGGTGTTGTTAGAGAGCGGCGTCTCTGGCAGGGCAATTGTCCCTTCTGGCGCATCTACCGGCGAAAGAGAGGCGATGGAATTAAGAGATGGCGACGAAAATAGGTTTCACGGCAGAGGGGTATTAACTGCGATCAAAAATATAAAAGAAGAGATAGCGCCACGCCTATGGGGAATGAATTCTGAAGACCAGATTCTCATCGACAATACTGTGCGTGAGTTAGACGGCACAGAGAACAAAGGCAGGCTCGGAGCAAATGCAATCCTTGGTGTATCTATGGCAGCCTGTCATGCATCTGCAAATGAGATAGAACTTCCGCTTTATAGATACATAGGCGGATGTAATGCAAAAGAACTCCCTGTCCCGATGATGAATATAATAAATGGTGGTGCTCATGCAGACAACAACCTCGACATCCAGGAATTCATGATAATGCCAGTTGGCTTTGAAAATTTTACATCTGCACTGAGAGCAGGGACAGAGATATTTCATTCCCTGAAATTAATTCTTAAAAAGAACGGACTAAGCACATCTGTTGGTGATGAAGGTGGTTTTGCGCCAGTTCTCGATACTAATGAAGAAGCGATATCCATGATTATTCAGGCAATTGAGGATAGCGACTATATACCTGGGAAAGATGTCTTTCTGGCTCTCGATGTGGCGGCATCAGAGTTTTATGGCTCCGGCGGATATAACTTCGAAGGCAATAAGGTTGCGTCTTCTGATATTGTTGAGTATTATAAGAAATTGATATTGAAATATCCCATACTATCCATAGAGGATGGACTGGCAGAAGATGATTGGGATGGATGGGGACTGCTTACCGAAGAGCTTGGCAAAAGGGTTCAACTCGTGGGCGATGACATCTTCGTTACAAATACAGAAATTCTCAAAGAAGGCATAAAAAATGGGATCGCAAACTCAATATTGATAAAGCTCAACCAGATAGGAACTGTCACAGAAGTCCTTGATGCCATTGAGATGGCTAAACGGGCAGGATACACCACGGTGATATCCCACAGGTCTGGCGAGACAGAGGATACCACAATTGCAGACCTTGCAGTCGCTTGCAATACCGGGCTTATAAAAACAGGTTCTGCCTCCAGAGGTGAGCGAATGGCTAAATATAATAGACTCTTGAGGATAGAGGAAGAATTGGGGGAATCTGCAATATTTAGAGGTATAAGCGCCTTTTACGATTACTCAGAAGCTTTGCCCCTGATGTCTTCATAATCAACAAACTCTATAATAGCCATAGGGGCACGATCTTTAACCCTTTGGCGTGTCTTAATTATTCGGAGGTAGCCACCATTTCTATCTGCAAACCTTGGCGATATCTCTGAAAAGAGCTTTGCTACAACAGCCCTGTTAGATATATAAGACATTGCCACCCTCTTTGAATGTAAATCTTCTCGTTTACCAAGAGTAACCAATTTTTCTGCTGCACCTCTAATGGCCTTTGCTTTCGCTACCGTGGTTTCTATCCTCTGGTGTTCAAAGAGTGATGATACAATCCCACGCAGTAATGCCTTTCTTTGATTTGCAGTTCTACTGAACTTTTTCCCCTTTGCTTTATGTCGCATATTACCCCTTTTTCTACCTTTTTACGAAACTATCAATTTTGATTTTAGTATAAGTCATCACTATGCAATCTCATGCCTAAATGTAGTCCTTTAGAGCTTAGTGCATTCTTTATCTCATTCAGTGATTTGAGGCCCAAATTTTTTATCTTTAGCATCTCCTGCTCTGTCTTCTGAATAAGATCAGAAATAACATTTATATTGGCACTCTTTAAACAATGCTGTAGCCTGACAGACAATCCAAGGGCATCCACATTCTTTGACAATAAATCTTCGCTTAAAGGGGCATCGGGCACAGTCGTAATCGCAGTAACTGACACTTCTTCTTTGTCCTGTTCTTCCATAATAAAAAACAGTTCAAAATGATCTATAAGCGTTACTGCAGCATCGCTTACTGCCCTTACTGGTGATATACTTCCATCGGTCCATATCTCTATTGTGAGCCTGTCATAATCTGTTATCCGGCCAACTCTCGTCTTGTCCACCCCAAAGTTCACCCTTTTAATAGGACTAAATACCGCATCTATGGCGATCACATCAACGGGGAGATCTTCTCTTTTGTTCATTTCTGATGGCACATAACCCTTGCCCTTTTCTACATGCATCTCTATTTCGAGTGTTGCATTATTGTCAACGGCAGCAATATAGCAGTCTTTATTCATCACTTCAACAGTCGGATCAAATTCAATATCGGCGCCTGTTGCAATCCCAGGGCCTTTTGCCTTTAAAGTAACTATCTTTCTGCTGTCATCATGCATCTTAAACCTCAGTTTTTTAATATTCAGTATAATATCCACCATATCTTCCTTGACACCTTTTATGGTAGAGAATTCATGCAAAACACCTGGTATTCTCACATTTGTGACTGCAGTGCCTACTATAGATGAAAGCAATGCCCTGCGAAATGAATTTCCAATAGTCGTTCCAAATCCACGCTCAAGGGGTTTCATAATTATTTTTCCATAAAAGTCTGTAAGGGTCTCTTTGTCAATACTAATTTCTCGTGGCAATTGAATGCCCTTTTCGACAACATCCATAATAAGGCCTCCTCTGCCTTTATTGGCTATTTCTCAATTTCTTCTGTAAATACTTTTTTGTTATTGCTCTTCACTTCTCATTGCGAACGAAGTGAAGCAATCTGGGCGGGATTGCCACGCCCTTCGGGCTCG
>JAJOKM010000053.1 GCA_021129835.1 Thermodesulfovibrionales bacterium
CTTGATATTTTATCGCTTTGCCTGCTTTTTGGACACTTACCGAGAATTGCTGCGTCAGCCCCAATTTAAAAAAGGCTCATTTGGCTTCGGGAGAGAAGGTCTTTGGCGTCTATCCATGGATTGCAGCATTGCCACGGGAGATCAGGATTTTTACAACCGCAGATAGAAGACTCTATTCCGCAGGAGTTGGCTAAATCTGCGAAGGCTCTATAGCATGATATTCTCATAGCCATAGGAAGAAGCTTCGTCTTTGCGGATGTGATGACCACCTGCCACGGCTGTCCGCTGTAGTATCTGAGGATATCCTTTGCCAACGAGGGGGGAAGCTCTGCGAAAAACTGATTCAGTAAAGCGGGTCTCATTACGAGTGAGCTTACTGATATCTTTTTTACGCCTGCCCATTTCAGTCCCTTTATTAATTCTCCTATAGATTCTTCTGAGCCGGTAACCTTTGGCACAACAGGGTCAATCCTCACAGAGGTATCGACACCTGCATCGATCAGGTTTTTGGCACAAGAGAGTCTTGTGAGAGGGGACGATGAGAATGGCTCAAACAATTTTGCATAATCATCACAGAGAGATACGATACCAATTCTCGCCTTTATACGTTTGTGGTGCCTTCTGAAGAGTTCAATAAATTCAGAGGGTATAAAACCCTTCGTAAGAAAAGAGACCCCAATACCTCTTTCAAGGAGTATCTTCATTACTCGATAAGTCGCCTCAAGGATCTCATCCACTGCTTGAAAGGCATCAGAGGCAGTACTGAAAGAGACCCATAAGGGCAATCTCCTCCTCTTTGTCAGTTCTTGCTCTAATTTCTCTGAAAGACCTTCATAGAGGTGGACTTCCCCTTTTGGGGGTGCATATCTAAATCCTCTCGCATAGCAATATACACAGAGATTGGCACAGCCCTTGGTTATATTTATAGCGGGAGCACCTTTAAGGCAGTCAAAGGCAGGGGGCTTGAGGATGGCAGTCTTTCGGGTTTCCTTAATGAGTTTTAGCGGTCTGATCATCAGGTTTTTTCAGTCTTGGTAGGACTTTAGCCTAAATCGACTGCTTTCATTATTACTTTAGGCTCCTTTGGCGATCACGCAGTATAGCAGAAGGCATCGGCCAGAAAATCTATAATATCTGAGGCGATTACAGAATGCTCGCCCTTTTCCTTTGCTGCTATATCTCCTGCCAGTCCATGAAGATAAACCCCAAGCAGAGATGCATTCAAGGGATTTAATCCCTGGCCCAATAGAGAAGGAATTATACCTGTTAAGACATCTCCAGAACCCGCAGAGGCCATTCCAGGATTGCCGGTAGTATTTATAAACGCATTTCCCTCTGGCTCAGCAATAATTGTTGGCGCACCCTTTAAGACAAGATATGCCCCTGTCTTTTTAGAAAATTCCATGGCAATATTTAGTCTATCTTTTTCTATATCATGAATCCTCATGGCAGAGGCGTTTGGGTCGGCATCTTGATTTAAGAGTCTTGCCATCTCTCCAGGATGTGGTGTAAGGATAATAGGCGACCTTGCCTTTTTCAATAGATCGGCGGCTGCTTTTATTGAGTTTATCCCATCGGCATCTATCACCATCGGGATTGTTGATTTCTGGATAAGCTCGCCCATGATCCTTTCTGTATCGGGCGAAACTCCTATGCCGGGGCCAATCGCTATCACATCTGCCTTTTGTGCAGCAAAATCAAGGATCTTCTCTATGGCTCGCAGCGACAGCATACCATTTCCGCTATCTGGCAATGATAATGTCATCTCCTCGGTAGCTCTGGACTGAAAGATGTCCATTAATGACTCTGGGGCAGCTAAGGTTACAAGTCCGGCGCCGCTTCTGAGAGATGCCTTTGCTGTCATCAATGCGGCGCCTGTCTTCCCGCTCGAACCGGCTATAATCAAGATATGACCATAATCGCCTTTATGGGAATACCTTGGCCTTTGTGGAATCAGACGCAAGGCGACTTCTCTCTCTATTAGGTTAACCTTTAGTCCGCTTGATGTAAGAAGCCTTGCAGGGAATCCGATATCCTCGACAAAGAGTCTGCCGGTATATTCTGCGCCTGGATACAAGAGATGCCCCCTTTTGGGCAGTCCAAAAGTTACGGTGTAATCAGCCTTTATTGCCTCTCCTAAGACCTCTCCCGTATCAGAAGATACTCCTGATGGAATGTCTACTGCTATAACAGGGACTCCTGAATTATTTATACTGGCAAAAATGTCAGCAAATCTTTCCTTTACGGATCTGACAAGTCCTGTGCCAAAGACCGCATCGACTACAACCGCTCCATGTATATCTGCTCTATTTAGTGAATTGCGGAATTCAAGGGGCAGGCCGATCTTTTTAGCGATTTGATACTGTATACTGCAGTCAGGGCTCAAGGAGTCTTTCTGTGCGAGCATTACGACATTTACCTTGAACCCCTCATTATGGAGATTTCTGGCAACTACGATTCCATCGCCACCATTATTTCCGCCGCCGCAGATCACAAGCACTCTCTGGTTGGGGCAGAGTTCTTTGACCATAGATGCAACAGCGAGCCCTGCCCTCTCCATCAGGACAAGGCTTTGAATGCTATACTCTTCGGTGGTGACTCTATCAATCTCCCTCATCTCTTCAGCAGTAGCAACTTTCATAATAAACACCTCAGGTTCAAGATTCAAGGTTTAAGGTTCACACTCAACGCAGAGCCAAATAGCGATAAATGCTTTATGGAATGAGCCTCTTGCAAAAGTCGTCATTCCCGCTTGTCGGGAATCCAGAGCATCACGTAACCCATTGAAAATACTGGATTCCCGACAAGCGGGAATGACAAACAAGGCTATTTCCCATACTTTTGCAAGAGACTCATGTTTTTTAAAGACTTTTTACGACTTCATCAATTTTGATATTTAAATTTTGATTTTTGATATTATTTAATCCCTGTCTGCATATACCACGGAGACTCTGATGGTTTCTCGAAGCCACAGAGTTTATAAATATAATTACTTATCTGCTCTACAGTAAAAGGCCTGACGAGCACACCACTTACTGCCTTTGACTGTATAATCCCAACAATATCTCCTTTTGGTGTCTCTGATGAGGCTATGAGGAGTATCCTGATGGATGGTTTTTCTTGCTTGATCTCCTTTGCAAAGTCAATGGTAGATTTATTTGCTATGACGGAATCGAGAATAACTACGCAGCGACTTTCTCCATCTGCCAGCGCTACTGCAAGCGGTGCTGTAGTATCGAAATATCGTACATTTACCAGTTTTTCAAACTCTTTTAATGCCCAACTAATTGGGTGAACAATATCCCTTTTCATACAGACAAAAATAGCCTTCTTTACCATGATATAACTCCTGGTATGAATATACCTGATTATACAGATTTTAAGGCGTCCTGAGCTTTATAGGACTCCTTAAAATGAATGTTCTTTGCCAGGGAATATACCTTTTTCGACTTCTTCTTTATATTGTCTTAATGCAATAATGGCATCGTCCTTCAAGTTTGCATACTTCTTTACAAATCTGGGAGCAAACCCCTCAAATAGACCGAGGAGATCATGGATGACCAGAACCTGCCCGTCGCAGTGAGGCCCCGCACCAATGCCAATGGTCGGAATTGTCAACTCTTCTGTTATCGCCGCTGCGAGCTCAGCCGGTATTGCCTCGAGCAACAGAGAAAATGCACCAGAGTCTTGAAGAATTTTTGCATCTTCCATAAGCCTTTTTGCGGCTTCTTCTGTCCTTCCCTGAACTTTATATCCGCCCATCCTGTGGAGGGCCTGAGGAGTAAGCCCTATATGCGCCATCACGAGGATTTCAGATCTTGTCATGGCCTTTATCTGCCCTGCCACTTCCCTCCCACCTTCAAGTTTTACCGCCTGAGCGCCTGCTTCCTTCAGGAATCTACCTCCATTTCTGACAGCATCTTCCAGACTCACCTGATAAGAGAGATACGGCATGTCACCAATAACAATGGAGTTTTTTGATGCCCTCGAAACCATTTTTGCATGGTATATCATTTCATCCATTGTAGCAGAAAGTGTATTATCAAGCCCTTGAACAACCATGGCGAGGGAATCACCAACTAAAATAACATCTATTCCTGCCTCATCAACAATCCTGGCAAACGGATAGTCATAGGCAGTAATCATCGTAATTTTCTGCCTCGTCTGCTTTTTACTTAGAAAATCCTGAACCGTAATCTTCATCTTTAGTTATAATAGGAATATGTTATCATCAATAAAAAGAATCACAGAAGATGTCATCAAACAGACAAACTTAATTATACAGCAACAACTAAAACAATACAAATTGGATCGATCACTCGACCTCTTGAACCCTCGAACCCTTCGAATAACATAACCGATGACTAAAGCGCAGCGATTTATCGATTCACTGGAAGATAAATTTGATAGCCTGCGGTCTATCCTTAAAGAGATGCAGTCTGCTGTCATTGCCTTCTCAGGAGGTGTTGACAGCACATTTTTGCTAAAGGCTATGAAAGAGTCGGGCAGCAGACACCTTGCTGTTACTGCATACTCAGAGATCATGCCCCGGAGTGAGTTTAGATATGCTAAAGATATGGCGAGACTCATCGGGACAAGCCATAGGGTGATCAGGACCAATGAAATAAATAATCCTGATTTCACAAAAAACTCCAGAGAGAGGTGTTTTTATTGCAAGGATGAGCTCTTCTCAACGCTCTTGGAGATAGCTGGCGCAGTGGGATATGACTTTGTCATCGATGGAACTAATACTGATGACCTTACAGATTGGAGACCCGGAAGAGAGGCAGCCATTAATCGCGGTATAAGTAGCCCCCTTGTAGAGGCAGGACTTTCTAAAGATGACATCAGAAGCCTATCGAAGGCCACAGGACTTCCGACATGGTCAAGACCAGCGTCTCCTTGTTTATCCTCGAGATTCCCTTATGGAGTAGAGATCACAAGGGATGCTCTCAAGCGGGTCGAGGAGTCTGAGGAGTTTTTGAAATGCCTCGGCTTTAATGAGTTAAGGGTCCGAAGTCACAATGACATGGCAAGAATAGAGGTTAGGGTCGACGAGGTTGACAGATTATTTAGCAAAGACTTGAGAGGAGTCGTTGTAGGCAAACTCAAGAGACTGGGGTTTAAATATATTACTATTGACATAGAGGGCTTCAGGAGTGGAAGTCTTAATGAGTAAAAAGGAATGCGTACGATGCGGTGGATGCAAGGCCCTATGCCCAACCTATAGGGAGGATGCAAACGAGGCGATGAGTGCCCGAGGAAGGGCTGTGCTGCTAAAGAAATTCAGTAGGGGAGAGATTAAACCATCTAAAACACTAAGTGATAGGATATTCAGCTGTGTACTCTGTGGCGCTTGCAGCAGACTCTGCCCTCTCGGAATTAACATAACAGATACAATATATAAAGGCAGAAATAATTTAAGGGGATTTACCAAAAGGAGGATTTTTTGTTTTGGTCTAATGCTCGGTTTTCAAAAGAGATATGCGGTATTCAAGCTTTTAAAAGTTCTCGAAGGTATAAATAGGACATTTCCGATTTATAAAATCAGGCCATTTAAGCCGTTAAGGGATATTGATATCCGTCTTGCCGGCTCCCCTCTGCGAGATGGGGTCTCTATATTCAGGGCAGTCAGGCCGAAAGGAAGGGTAGCTCTGTTTGCCGGGTGTGCCACAAACTTCCTTTATCCCTATACGGGAAAGGCGTTGATAAACGGATTAAATTCAATAAATTATGATGCTATCTTGCCGGCAGTAGAGGTCTGTTGTGGTGCGCCACTTCGAGGACTTGGTTTTGAGAAGGAAGCTGCTAGATTAGCAGAAAAAAATATAAGGGCCTTTAAAAAACTGAATGTAGAAGCAATAATCAGCCTCTGTCCGACATGTATTCACCTTATAAAGAACGAGTATAAGGGGCTTATTGGTGATGGTATGGACATCGCCATGGAGGCATCACAATTCTTTAGCAGTAAGTTAAAAGAGGGTGGCAATGGGCTGAAAGATTTTAGACTCCAGAGTCGTGCTCCCAAACTAAACATTGTATCTGCTAATCGCTTATCGCCATTAAGTGTGATATATCACGCCCCGTGCCACTCTATTTACAACTTAGATGCAGGTTCAGAGGCAATACAGATACTAAAATCAATCGGGTTTAATATAATCGATGTCGAAAGGGGATGCTGTGGATTTGGAGGGACATTCAGATTTCTAAATCAAAGACTTTCTGAGGACATCCTTAACCGAAGAATAGGAGAATATAGAAAGGCAGATATGATAGTCACGGCGTGCCCCGGTTGTATCTTCCAGCTTAGGACTAAAATAAGAGATAAGCGGGTGGTGCACATTGCCGAAGTCATAAATGAGGCGTTAGGTTAGGTATAAGACTTAATGTAAAGTGACTGTAACTACTTTTAGCTTGCGGAGTGGAAGAAGATAGGCAGAAGTTTTTTGACAATACCTTATCAAACTAACAGGGAGGAGGATGAAATGAAATTTTTTATCGACACAGCAAATATTGAGGAGATCAAAAAGGCGTGGGAACTCGGTGTGATCGATGGCGTGACGACAAATCCATCCCTTATATCGAAGGAAAAGAGGGAACCAACGAGTCTTTTAAGGGAGATATGCCATATTGTCGCTGGACCGGTTAGTGCAGAGGCGATGAGCCTGAAGGCAGACGAGATAGTTGAGGAGGCAGAGGGGCTTGCAAAGATCCATGATAACATTGTGGTCAAGATACCTATGACCGAAGACGGGTTGATGGCTGTCAAAAGGCTTTCAGCGGGAGAGATCGAAACCAATGTTACACTCGTTTTTTCACCGAGCCAGGCATTACTTGCTGCAAAGGCAGGGGCTACATATGTAAGCCTGTTTGTGGGAAGACTTGATGATATAAGCCATACGGGTATGGGCATTGCAAGAGAAGTTCGGGAGATCTTCAAAAATTATTTATTTGATGCAAAAATAATAGTTGCCAGCATAAGGAATCCCATCCATGTTGTAGAAGTGGCTAAAATAGGCGCTGACATTGCCACAATCCCTTATAGTGTGATTACAAAACTCACCAGACATCCATTAACAGATATTGGTATAAAGAATTTTTTAAGTGATTGGGAAGAGGTAAAAGGGAAATGAATGAAGAATGGGTTGTTGTTTCTGTTACTTACGACCCTCTTGAGGCCGAGATGATAAAAAGCCTGCTCGAAAGTGGAGGGGTGCCAGTAGTTTTGAGGTCATCGAGGGTTGGTATCTACCCTCTAAATATTAAAAAGATGGGCGAAACAGAGATTTTAGTCAGAGAAGAAGATAAAGAGATAGCAGAAAAAATAGCAAAAGGATAGCCAATCGCACGCAGTGGATCGATACAAAGTACTATACCATCCTTTCGATCCTGGCACAGAGTTCTATCTCTTCGAGGATGGATGCTACATGCTCACGGTGTTCTTTTGAGCTTGTGTAACATATGGATTCACCGGTGTCATGTGCCTCCCATGCAATCTCAGATGCCTTTTGAGGAGTGCATTTTGTTGCCCATATTAGTTGCATAATCACATCATCAAAACAATGCCAGTCATCATTTATAAGGATGACATCCCAAGGCTCTATAATAAATGTAGACGAATAGTCCAGTACAGATGTTTCTACCTCATCATTCATATGCATCGGAATCTTTGACTATGGCGAAAATTATTGTTTTAATCACCTCTATATTCCTTAATTCTTTAGACACCACATTAGCACAGTCAGCGAGGCCCAAAAAAGAGATGACAGCCTATATCGACCATAAGAGAGCAGATCGTTTTATCTGCTACATACGGCATGCTCTGCCTATTTATTGCCTAAAGACATACCATAACGCCCTCTGCAGGAATCGAACCTGCGACACCAGGTTTAGGAAACCTGTGCTCTATCCTACTGAGCTAAGAGGGCTAAATAAGATTATAGCACAAACTGCCATAGAATTTCTACGGGTATAAATGCCATATGCGGCTGGAAATTACTCAATTTAGGATTGACCATTTAGTGTCTCATATGTCATATTCATGACATGGCAAATAATACCACGAGGAATGATAAAATCCCTACGATTATAGGCAGTTCTGAGGCGATTAAGCGTATCCATGGACTTATTAAAAAAGCATCGAATTCTGTCAGCACAGTTCTCATAGGGGGCGAGAGCGGAACGGGCAAGGAATTGGTAGCCAAGGCTATTCATTATAGTAGTAACAGGACCGATAAGCCATTTGTCGCTGTGAATTGTGGCGCGATACCTACAGAACTTCTGGAATCAGAGCTCTTTGGCCATGAAAGGGGCGCTTTTACAGGCGCCATAACATCGAGGATTGGTAGGTTTGAGTTAGCTAACAAAGGAACAATATTCTTTGATGAAATAGGTGAAATGAGGCCCATGCTACAGATTAAGCTCCTGAGAGTACTTCAGGAGAGGGCATTTGAAAGGATCGGAGGGACTAAGACTATAACTGTGGATGTAAGGGTAATAGCAGCTACTAATCGAAATCTCGAAGATGAAATCAAAGCAGGCAGGTTCAGGGAAGACCTTTTCTACAGGTTTAATGTTATACCAATTAATATACCACCTCTTAGAGAAAGGACAGAGGACATACCCATTTTATGTAGTTACTTTATAGAGAAGCATACAAAAAGACTCCGAAGAGATCCAATAAGCATAACTGACGAAGTATTACGGATATTTACCAGTTATCGGTGGTCTGGTAATGTCAGAGAATTAGAAAATACCATAGAGAGGCTTCTTGTTCTCAAGGATGATGATGTTGTAACTCCATATGACCTCCCGGAGAGGATGACCGGAACAAAGATTTTCAATATGCCCGATACTGCAGGTGATAGCACAAACCCTTTTGTCGGTAGTATAGACCTGGAATCTGCCCTTAAAGAATATGAAAAGAGGCTTATACTCTACGCCCTTGAGCTTAACAATAGAGTGAAAAGTCGTACCGCGAAACATCTCAACATCAACCGCACTACCCTTATTGTAAAGATGAAGAGACTGGGAATTATGTAATAGTTCAGCGATCCCTACCTTAGCGGGAGGAGGTCAGGGGGAGGCACTGAATATTACTGGATTGCAAAGGTTGCGTAGGGCCCGTTTCCCCGAACGGGCTGGAAGGGCTGGAAGGAATAAAACGGCCCGTTCGGGGAAACGGGCCCTACAAAACTTCGGGGAACGAGGACGGGGCGGCGAACTATTACGGAATTACGAGATGAGAATGTCATAAAAGTGACATATCAGCATGTTGTTTCCGTTTTATTTAGTCAGATAATTGACTCGAATTTAATTTATAATTTCCCAGGTATACGCGTGTAAGTTATCTCCATTCTGCTTATCTGCAGTCTCACGGCTTGGCACATTTTTTTCAATATAAATAATAGACAGGTAATACCAAAATTAGACAGGTAATACCAAAATCCTTTTATAACAAGGAGGCTCTTGCAAAAGTTCAACCTTTGAAGATTTCTCAGCACTCCATGCTTCGAAATGACAATAGACAAGCCA
>JAJOKM010000142.1 GCA_021129835.1 Thermodesulfovibrionales bacterium
ACACAAAAGGACATGAAAATGTCATTGCGAGCCCGAAGGGCGTGGCAATCCCGCCCAGATTGCTTCACTTTGTTCGCAATGACAAGTGAAGAACAATAATAAAAAAATATTTACAGAAGAAATCTAACGCCCTGCCTGCTGTGTATAATAGCATAGCAAGGATAGCGAGCGAAAACGAATTAGATGGGCAATCCACTTGAAATGGGAAAGATTCCTCGATTTTTCGTGGGGAGCTGTCGTATTGCAAAGTTTAATTTTTTGTGCTATATTAATTTTATGTCGATAATCAAGAAACTCGTCTCACCTGTTACATTATTGATTTCTTTGGCAATGGTTCTATCTTCGTTCCTGACACCTTATCTGAGTGCGCTCCATCCTGACAGAGAAGAGGTGCCTGTAGTGCTGGTCATTGAAATAGAAGACATTATCAACCCTGTCAAAGTGGAATTTATAAGCAGAGCTATCGAAGAGGCATCCAAGATGCGTGCAGAGGCGATTGTCATCAAGATGGACACACCAGGTGGACTTGTTACATCAGCGAAGTCAATCGTTAAGGAATTTCTGGACAGCCCAGTTCCGGTAGTGGTTTATGTCTACCCCAGTGGAGCAGGGGCCATATCAGCAGGAGTCTTCATCACGATGGCTGGCCACGTTGCTGCAATGTCTCCTGGGACAACTATAGGCGCTGCACACCCGGTAGGAGTAGTAGGAAAGGACGAGGCTGCGATTGAGAAGATCGTGAGTGTTTTGGCAACCTACATCAGAACTATTGCAGATAAAAGAGAAAGAAATGCTGATTGGGGAGAGGCGGCAGTGAGAGAAAATGTTATTGCAACAGATAGCGAGGCATTGGAGCTCGATGTTATCGACTTGATTGCAACAGACTTAGGCTCACTACTTTCTGAAATAGATGGCAAAAAGGTAGTGGTTGATGATGAGGAATGGATATTAAAGACTGAAGACGCTAAGGTCGTCGAAAAAGAGATGGGACTTGGACTCATGATATTAGATGTGATTGGTCATCCGAATGTTGCCCATATACTTATGGCCATAGGCATGTATGGAATATTTTTTGAGTTGATGAATCCAGGCGCAATATTCCCGGGTACGATCGGCGTCATATCTCTGATCCTCGCCTTTTTTGCATTTCAGATAGTTCCTGTGGATTTTGCAGGTATATTGCTTATGTTGGTCGGTATCGCCCTGTTTGTCTTCGAAGCAAAGACCCCAACTTATGGATTACTAGCAATCGGAGGATTAATAAGTTTTATTTTAGGCTCGATAATGGCCTTTCCTTCACCTTATCCATTCTTAAGGGTATCTCTGGAAGTTGTGATTCCAGTCGCCATTGTTACCGCCATATTTTTTGTCTTTACCGGCACTCTTGCCCTCCAGGCATACCGACGAAGACCTATTACCGGAATAGAAGGCCTTAAGGGGCGCGAAGGCGTGGCATCGACAGATATTACTCCTACTGGCGGCATGGTTTCAGTAGGCGGTGAAACCTGGTCTGCCTATTCAGATGATGTTATACCGAAAAAGACAAAAGTAGTCGTCGAAGAGTTCAAAGGGTTAAAGGTGAAGGTGAGAAGAGAATCACCAAAAAAGACCCTTTAGGCTCCTATAAAGACCTAAAGGCAGAGCAGGAGACTGGTGCTTCGCCCCAGAAATAATTGTGACAACATTCGGACTTTTGCAGGGGATTTCATGGAGAAGATTATTGTCCTTCTTTAAAATGGGCTAACATTATGGACATTATGAATGAGCTAATTTATTATATCGAGGAGTTTCTTCCTTATATAATAGGGGTAATTGTTCTACTTATCTTGTTTTTTGGCATTCTAATAAAATTGTCACTCGATGCACACAAGAGAAGGCCTGTCACGGGCAAAGAGGGCATTATAGGGTGTGAAGGCGTGGCAACAACAGATATTACGTCTGATGGGGGCATGGTTTTAATGAACGGCGAGGCCTGGTCCGCGTATTCAGACGACATTATACGGAAGAAAACGAAGGTAGTTGTCGACGGCATCAACGGGCTGAGAGTAAAAGTAAAGAGAGCTTCCTTGAAGACCTGAAAATAGTAATTACGCCCTCCCCTATCCTCCCCCTGCCAGGGCAGGAGGCACTGAACTATTACAAAAAATATAAGTAGTAATCTGCATCTGTTTCGACGATAGGCGTTTTTATTTGCCAGCAAAATTATGGTAAACTCTCTAGTATGGAGAAATTTAAGGAACGGCGTGAGGAAATAGGCAAGGAGATAGAGGAGATTGCCGGAGAAATCAGAGTAAAAAAGAGTTATTTGAAGAAAATCGAAGAAGAGGACTTCTCAAAACTCCCCCCTAAAGTATATACAAGGGGATATATAAAAGAATATGCTAAATTTCTTGGAGTCTCTCCTGATACTTCGCTTGATGCATATGAAAGATACTTGAAAAAAGAGAATAGACACGACGAGATAGCGGATAGTAGCAGACCGCTGTCAGTAAACGAAGACAGCGAAACCGCTTGCTGCTCTTTATTCAGTAGATCTTTTTCGCGAAAAATACTCTGGATTGTTCCGCTCGTTGCAATTATTGCTATCGGTATATATTTAGTCTTCAGAGGTATTGAGCCTGATTTGCATATGCAGGTTCAGGTTCAACCTCAAGAAAACCATGTTTTATACCAACCTAAAAAACTCGCATTGCCCCCTGCAGCAGAAGAAATCAAACCAGAAAAGGAGATTGCAGTTGTTGCTGAAGAGAAGCGCAGACTTACTATAATAGCCACGCACATGGTCTGGTTTCAAGTGGTTATAGATGGCGTCGAGACAAGGGAGGCGTTGCTGCATCCCGGAGAAAGGGTAAGGTACGAAGCAAAAGAGTCCTTTAATCTGTTAATAGGTAATGCAGGTGGGGTAAAGTTAAAATTCAATGGGAAGGAATTCAGAGACCTCGGAGAAAAAGGGCAGGTGATAAGGCTTATTCTCCCGGTCCAGACTTATCTGGAGGGCGAATGAAGAAGGCATTGCTTGTACTTTCTGACGGAACAGTCTTTGAAGGCAAAAGTCTGGGCGCAGAAGGAGAGGCTGCGGGAGAAGTTGTCTTTAACACCTCTATGACAGGTTATCAAGAGATACTCACAGATCCGTCATATAAGGGCCAGATAGTGACCATGACCTATACACAGATTGGAAATTACGGAGTTAATATGGAGGATATTGAATCCGCAAGTGTCCCAAAGGTAGGCGGTTTTGTCGTAAAGGAATATCTCGATTTCCCGAGCAACTGGCGTTCTAAGATGCCTTTAAACCGGTACTTAAAAGAGGGTGGGATAGTCGGCATAGAAGGTATTGACACGAGGGCATTAACAAGACACCTAAGGAATTATGGCTCCCAGATGGGGATAATCTCTGCAGTTGAGATGAATCCCGAAGGTCTCCTGCAGAAGGTGCAGAGACACCCGGGAATATCTGCATTCGACCTTGTGAAAGAAGTAACGACCCGTGAGTGGTATTCGTGGAATAAGGCGCAGGCGGGATTGGACTCGTCAGAAGTTAGAAGTAACCCCGAGCTTAAGAGAGTGATTGTGTATGATTTTGGTCTCAAATTTAGCATCCTGAAACACCTCTCAGAAGCAGGATTTGATGTAACCGTTGTGCCTGCAAAGACTCCTTCAGAGGCGATACTCGAGATGAATCCTGACGGGATAGTCTTAAGCAACGGCCCCGGCAACCCTGAAACGGTAACCTATGCCATCGAAAATACAAAAAGGCTTATCGACAAGAAACCCCTCTTCGGAATCTGCCTTGGCCATCAGATACTTGGACTGGCCATGGGAGGCAGGACATATAAGCTCAAGTTTGGCCATCACGGCAGCAATCACCCTGTTAAGGATTTATCTACCGGAAGGGTCGAAATCACATCACAGAATCATAACTACTGCGTTGACATAAACAGTCTTCATGGACAGGTGAGGCTGACTCATAGAAATTTATATGATGGCACAGAGGAAGGGATGCAGCATGTCGATCTGCCGGTATTTTCTGTCCAGCATCATCCAGAAGCAGGTCCCGGGCCAAATGATTCTACACATTTATTCAGAAAATTCATGGAGTCAGTGTAAGGCGGGATATGCCAAAGAGGACTGACATCAAAAAAATACTCTTAATAGGCTCAGGACCTATAGTGATAGGGCAGGCATGTGAGTTTGACTATTCAGGGACACAGGCTTGCAAGGCACTTCGTGAGGAGGGCTACAGCGTAGTGCTTGTGAATTCAAATCCTGCAACCATTATGACCGACCCTGAGATGGCAGATGCAACCTATATTGAGCCGCTATCTTCCAATATGCTGGAGTTACTCATCAAAAAAGAGAGGCCTGAAGCCATCTTGCCGACAATGGGGGGGCAGACTGCGCTTAATCTTGCGGTTGAACTATCCGAGACAGGTATTTTAGATAAATATGGGGTTGAGCTTATCGGAGCCAAACTGCACGCCATAAAAAAGGCAGAGGACAGGGAACTCTTTAAGGCAGCCATAAAAAAGATAGGACTTGAAGTACCTGAGAGTGAAGCCGTTACCAGCATTAACGATGGCATAAAGATTATTGAGCGCATAGGATTTCCGGCTATACTCCGACCTGCTTTTACGCTTGGTGGTGCAGGCGGGGGAATAGCTTACAATATTGAAGAATACAGGGAGCTTCTCGGGAAGGCCCTGAAGTTGAGTCCCACCAATCAGGTATTGGTTGAGGAGTCTGTCCTTGGCTGGAAGGAATATGAGTTAGAAGTAATGCGTGACATGGCGGATAATGTTGTAATCGTATGCACTATAGAAAATCTTGATCCCATGGGAGTTCATACAGGGGATTCAATTACGGTCGCTCCTGCTCAGACCCTTACAGATAAGGAATATCAGAGGATGCGAGATGCCGCCATTGCCATTATAAGGGAGATAGGTGTCGATACCGGTGGTTCTAATATACAGTTTGCGGTTAATCCAGAAGACGGCAAGATGGTCGTTATTGAGATGAACCCGAGGGTATCGAGGAGCTCTGCCCTTGCGAGCAAGGCAACTGGCTTCCCCATCGCAAAAATTGCAGCAAGGCTTGCGGTCGGTTATACCCTTGATGAGATAAGAAATGACATAACAGAAGAGACGCCCGCATCTTTTGAGCCAACTATGGATTATGTCGTAGTAAAATGCCCGAGATTTACATTCGAGAAATTCCCCGAAGCTAATACTACACTCACAACCCAGATGAAATCCGTAGGGGAGGTAATGTCCATAGGCAGGACATTCAAGGAGTCTTTGCAGAAGGCATTAATGAGTCTTGAGGTAGGCACTGCTGGCTTTGAGAGCATCGAGGCATGCATTGACGAAATAAGGGCAAAATTAAAGACACCGACCCCTGAAAGGATATGGTATATAGCACAAGCATTCAGGCAAGGCATGAGCATCGGTGAGATCTATAAGCTTACCTGGATAGACCGGTGGTTTTTGAATAATATAAGGCAGATAGTCGAGATGGAGAACAAAATAGAGAGATATGGAGAAGGGAAAATAGGAGAGGTAATTCGGGAGGCAAAAGAGTATGGTTTTTCTGACAAAAGGATAGCTGAACTCACTGGGCAGATGGAAAAAGAGGTAAGGCAGTTGAGAGAGAGACTTGAGCTGAGGCCTGTTTACAAATTAGTCGATACCTGCGCGGCTGAGTTTGAGGCATACACGCCATATCTGTATTCCACGTACGAAAAACCATTTTATAAAATTAGGGGCGAAAGAGGAATAAGTGTTGAGTGCGAGGCAAATCCGACAAATCGCAAGAAGATCGTTATTCTTGGTTCTGGCCCTAATAGGATAGGGCAGGGCATAGAATTCGATTACTGTTGCGTTCATGCCGTATTTGCCTTAAAAGAACTCGGATATGAGACGATAATGGTTAACTGTAACCCCGAAACTGTCAGCACGGACTATGATACTGCAGACAGGTTATACTTTGAACCTTTGACTATAGAGAGTGTCTGCAATATCATTAAACTGGAGAAACCAGAGGGTGTCATGGTCCAGTTCGGGGGACAAACCCCTCTAAAGCTTGCCCTGTCCCTTGAGAGAGAAGGGGTGAAGATACTCGGCACATCGCCTGATTCTATCGACCAGGCAGAAGATAGGAGGAGATTCAAGGACTTACTCTACAAGCTGAGACTCAGGCAGCCGAACAGCGGCATCGCAATGTCTTACGCCGAAGCGACGGCTGTTGCGAGTGAAATAGGTTATCCGGTGATGGTAAGGCCATCTTATGTCCTTGGTGGAAGGGCAATGGAGATAGTGTATGACAAGGATTCCTTGAGTGATTATATAAGAAGGGCTGTTAAAGCATCACCAGAGCACCCAATCCTCATAGATGAGTATCTTGAAGATGCCATAGAAATAGATGTGGATGCCATATCAGACGGTATTGATGTTATTGTAGGCGGAGTTATGGAACATATAGAGAAGGCTGGTATTCACTCCGGAGATTCTGCCTGTTCTATCCCTCCTTATTCCCTCTCAAGAGACATGGTCAATGAGATAAAGAGGCAGACATCGGAATTAGCTAAGGAGCTTAATGTTATTGGTTTGATGAATGTCCAGTTTGCTGTCAGGGACGGCGAAGTATTTGTCCTTGAAGTAAATCCGAGGGCATCAAGGACTATTCCATATGTGAGTAAGGTGACAGGGGTTCCGCTCGCAAAATTTGCTGCAAAAGTGATGCTTGGTAACAGATTAAAGGAACTGGGACTATCTGAGGAGATAGAGATAAGGCATGTGGCGGTTAAAGAAGCGGTCTTTCCATTTGAGAGGTTTCCCGGAGTAGATATGATACTCGGCCCTGAGATGAAGTCGACAGGTGAGGTTATGGGTATAGATGAAGACTTCGGACTCGCTTATGCAAAGGCACAGATAGCGAGTAAAAACAAGATTCCGACATCAGGCAGGATATTTATCAGTGTTAAGGATAAAGACAAACCTGAAGTTGCTAAAGTTGCGAAAAGGCTGTTAGAGATGGACTTCCAGATTGTAGCGACGACGGGAACTGCGAAGTATCTATCTTACAGCGGCATACATGTTGATATAATTAACAAGGTTATGGAGGGAAGGCCCCATATTGGTGACCTGATAAAGAACAGAGAAATAGACTTTATAATAAATACGGTTACAGGGGCCAGGGCGCAGAGGGATTCTTTCTCCATAAGAAGCTGTGCCCTCGAGTATAATATACCGTATACGACAACTATCGCCGGGGCAAAGGCTGCGGTAATGGCAATAGAGAGTTTGTTAGGGAGAGAATTGAATATTAAAGCAATACAGGAATATCACAAAACGCTCACAGCCAGTCTGAGCTTGTTTCGGTGAATTCACTCCCCCTCAAGCATTGACTAAAAGGCGATAATGCGATTATAGTAATAGGCAGGAGTTATGAATTCTCTTAATTGATGCTTCGTAATTTTTAATTAGCCTTGAGAGAGGGCCCATAGCTCAGTTGGTTAGAGCTGCCGGCTCATAACCGGTTGGTCCCAGGTTCGAGTCCTGGTGGGCCCACCATGACACCATGCTGAGTTAAGTGAGTTATTAAGCAACTGGCACTGATAACTGTTTATGGCTAATTGACACTAAAAAGGAGATTTTTGTGGATGAGCAACTAAGACTTTTAATAGCGTTGCAAGAACTCGACTCAACTATAATATCAACTAAACTCAAAATAGGCTCGATGCCTGCTAAGGTTTCTTCGATAGAAAATTCCATAAAGGGTATTCAAGAGGCACATGAAAGGGCAAAGCAACAACATGTCTCTTTAGATAAAAAAAGGAGAGATAAAGAGAGTGCTGCTGCTGATATAGAAGGTAGAATAAAAAAGCTAAAAGAAAGAACCTCTGAAATTAAGACCAACAAAGAATATCAGGCACATCTTAAAGAGATAGAAAAGGCAGATAAGGAATTGAGGGCCACAGAAGATAATCTGCTATCTATAATGGATTTATTGGAAAGAACAACAAAGGCGTTAAAGACAGAAGAGGATGTTATTGCTGAAGAAAAGGCAAAAAAAGATGCAATAAAGAGAGAGATCGACAAAGATGCACTTAGACATGAGGCGGAGCTTAAGAGACTCAAAGAAGATAGGAAGAAATTATCAGAAAAAATAGAAGTCGATATTTACGACCAGTATATGGTAATTCTGAATACAGGTCGTGGTATTGCCGTTACAGAGGCAAAAAAAGAGATATGTCAGGGCTGTAACCTTCACATTCCTCCGCAATTATTTGTCGAAGTAAAGGGCAATAATAAAATAATTCACTGCCCGCATTGTAAAAGAATACTCTATTATGTTAGAAGCGAATCACCATAATTCTTTCCCAAAGGCAATCCTATTCTGCGACGGGGCATCAAGCGGAAATCCCGGATATTCGGGGATCGGCATATTGATGATAATCGGTAACCGGGAATACAGAATTTCTGCGCATATAGGCATAGCTACAAATAACATTGCTGAATACACAGCCCTCATAAAAGGCATTCAAGAAGCCAAAAAACATGGCGTCGCAGTAGTAAACATACATACAGACTCGGAGTTGGTAGTAAGGCAGATAAAAGGACAGTATCGGGTAAAGAGCAGAAACCTGATAAGACTTTATGAGGAAGTCATCTCACTGCTGAAAGGCTTTAAAAGTTACAGTATCATACACATACCTCGTGAAAAAAATGCCGAGGCCGATGCCTTGGCAAAAAGCGCAGTTGTCAAAAAAGCAAACTTGTGATGTATTTCTTATAACCACTCACAGTTGTCAGTTTGCAACCTACATTTTTTTTATAAATACCTTTTTGTTATTGCTCTTCACTTGTCATTACGAACGAAGTGAAGCAATCCTGGCGGGATTGCCATGCCCTTCGGGCTCGCAATGATATTTTCATGATCTTTTGTGTGCTGAAAGCACATGTAGGTTTTGTAATAGTTCAGCGCCCCCTCCCACCAGGGGTGGGGGTGAACTATGCAGCATCTGTTTCTTTAATCGTGAACCTTTAACCGTGAGCGGTTACAAAACCTTTTATGCCCTCATCTTACTGCTTCTTTTAATGTCTTGCCGGCTGTAAACTTTGGTACTTTTGCTGCTGGGATCTCGATCTCCTCGCCTGTCCTTGGGTTGCGGCCTTTTCGAGCCTTTCTCTCGAAGACCGAAAATGTCCCGAATCCGACGAGAGTAACCTTTTGCCCATCAGTAAGGGCATCCTTCACAACGGCAAGCGTTGCATCAAGCGCGCTCGCAGCATCAGACTTCGCAAACCCCGTCTCAAACGAAATTCTGTCGATAAGTTCTACCTTTGTCACTTCTTTGCCCTCCCTCCTCTCTTTTTTGAAATTACTTTAATACCAATGGTTGGTCAGAAACATAACATGAAAAAAATTATTTGTCAAGCAGTTCTTGCAAAAGTCGTCATTTCTGTGAACCCCGGAACCTCGACCTCTCGACCCCTTGACTCCT
>JAJOKM010000008.1 GCA_021129835.1 Thermodesulfovibrionales bacterium
TCTTGATATTTTATCGCTTTGCCTGCTTTTTGGACACTTACCGAGAATTGCTGATTATTGACAATCTTTATCGCGAAATGGTATAAATAAAAAATATAACTACTCAGGTTGTCAGGTTCACAGTTCACAGTTAATAGCCTTATATTTTTATGATTACTAAGGGTCAGCCTGTTTAATTTTAATCGTTTTTCAACCTTGAACCGTGAACCTGAGTAGTTACTAAAAGATTTCTAATTTCAACCCGATAAAGCCATTTATCGTCGTATGGGGCTGTAGCTCAGCTGGGAGAGCGCTTGAATGGCATTCAAGAGGTCGGCGGTTCGATCCCGCTCAGCTCCATCTACCAAAAACACCTCATGAAGGATTCAGGGGTCTGAGTGGGACACTTAAGAATTATAAAGAGACTCAAGAGTTAAAAGTAAAGAAAGCACTCGACCCCTTGAATCCTTGACCCCTTACTACCGGCAATTTGGACTATTGACTTGCATTATAAATAAAATTTATGCAACAATAAATTATTGTGGGAATGGAAGATCATAAACTAAAGGTGTTTTGCACAGTTGCAGACACAAAGAGTTTTTCTAAGGCCTCCGAAATTATTCATCTAACTCAGCCCGCTGTTAGCTTGCAGATTCAAGCATTAGAAGAACTGCATGGAGCAAAACTTTTTGATAGATCTGGCAGCTCTATTGCCCTTACCCCTATAGGTGAAATTCTATACAGACATGCAAAAGATATACTTTCTTGTTATGCAGAGGCAGAAAAAGAGATAGGAAAGGCAACAGGACTAATAAAAGGTTGTATATCGCTTGGTGCAAGTACAACTATAGGCAACTATATTCTCCCTTCTGTGATAGCTGCTTTCAAAGAGATATATCCGAAAATCAAGATAAATGTCCTTATAGGGAACACAAAAAATATTATAGACCTCTTAAATTCAGGGTGTGCTGATGTAGGATTAGTGGAGGGGAAAATACTGAAATATAAATTAAAATCAGAACCAATAATTACCGATGAACTCGTCTTTATCATACCACCATTTCATTCATGGAGCAAAAAGGAGTCTATTTCTATTTCCGAAGTAATCAACGAAACCTTTATCTCAAGAGAAGAGGGATCTGGCACAAGAAAGGTAATAGAGGAATACTTTGCGTCTCACAATATGAAGATAAACGATATAAAAGCCGTCTTAATATTTGGCAGTACAGAGTCTATAAAAGAGGCTGTCGAAAGTGGTATTGGAATATCCATTGTCTCCAGATGGGGGATCAGAAAAGAGATTAAATATGGAAGCTTAAGGCTGGTCACGCTAAAGGAGGGGAAAATACTCAGAAATTTTTCACTCGTAATGCCTAAAAACGCAATTTTGTCACATGCAGCAGAGAGGTTTCTCTCGTATATTAGATCATACCCATATAACAATTTATTGTTATATGGAAAGAATTCTTAACTCTTCTCATCATTTTGCATTTTATGCCTTCCTCAACGCTTACCGAGGGCCCTTTCGGCAGTCTTTATAGCACAAAACTCTCCGCACATACTGCATGCCTCTTTATCTGCTAACGGGATCTGACTTCTCCATTCCCTTACCATTTCATGATTAAAACTGAGCGATGTCTGTCCCTCCCAATCTAAGTTCTTCCTGTAATGTGCCATTTTTCTATCTCTTTCGATTGCGCTCTGGTTTCCCCTCGCAATATCAGCAGCGTGGGCGGCTATTTTAGAGGCAATCACCCCTTCCTTTACATCATCGATAGTCGGAAGCCTTATATGCTCTGCTGGGGTAACATAGCACAAAAAGTCCGCACCAGCAGCGCCAGCAATAGCGCCACCTATGGCGGCAGAGATATGGTCATAACCCATTGCAATATCTGTAACCAGTGGGCCGAGCACATAAAATGGCGCCCCTTTGCAGATCTCTTTTTGTGCCTTTATGTTCAGCTCTATCTGATTTAAAGGGACATGCCCTGGGCCCTCTATTATTGTCTGGATACCTTCAGAAAGTGCCCTGTCCCTCAATTCACCGAGTGTTATTAATTCATCAAACTGGCTTCTATCTGTTGCATCTGCAAGGCATCCAGGCCTGAAGCCATCTCCAAGGCTCAAGGTCAAATCATATCTCTTTGCTATCTCCAAAAGCCTGTCATACTGCTCATAGAGCGGGTTTTCCTTATCGTTATATATCATCCACTCAAGAAGAAATGCCCCTCCTCTGCTCACAACATCGAGAATTCTCTTGTCTCTCTTTAACCTCTTTATTGCGCTTGTCGTAACTCCGCAATGAACTGTTAAAAAATCAACTCTATCCCTTGCATGTTCCTCGATGACACCAAAAAGGTCATCAGGTGTCATCTTCGCTATATTGCTGCCTCTCTCGATTGTCCTTGCTACTGCCTCATATATAGGGACGGTGCCAACGGCAATAGGAGACCTCGCAATAAGTATATTTCTTAAATCTTTAATGGCGCCACCCGTTGACAGATCCATCACAGTATCGGCGCCATATTTCACCAGCACCTCGAGTTTCCTTATCTCGTCATCGAATGAGACCTTATCTTTCGATGTGCCTATATTTGCATTAACCTTTATCCGTAATCCTCTTCCAATACCAATGGGACTAATATCATGCAAGTTATTTCTCGTTATAACAGTTGCCCCTTCAGCAATATCTACGGCGAGTCTTTCTGGAGATATGCCTTCTATTAGGGCAACCGCCTTCATTTCTGCGGTAATATTGCCTTTCTTCGCCTGCTGTATCAGCGTCATAATTTTTCTCCTGGTATAATATACATGATTACACAGATTTTTAAGAGATTAGAGACGTCCTATATACTCCTTAGCAGCTTTTTCAGTGTCATCCTCTCCTAAAATACCGCTTATTACGGCAACACCATAAGCGCCGGATTGCACAACCTCATCTACATTATGCAGTTTTACCCCCCCGATTCCAAAAATAGGCACCGAGACCTTTTCTCTGATTCTTCTCAAAGACTCTATCCCGACTGGCTCTCCATATCTGAGTTTAGAGGCTGTATGATAAATGGGGCCAAAGGTTATGAAATCTGCACCTTCTCTCTCCGCCACTGCAGCTTCGTCTAAATTATGGGTCGAGGCCCCAATTAAGGCCCTATCACCTACGACCCTCCTGACTGCATAAACAGGCATACTCGATTGCCCAAGATGCACGCCATCAGCGCCGACACACAATGCAATATCAAGACTGTCGTTAATAAAAAGCTTGCCATCATGCCTTATTGTGAGTTCCTTCATCTTATACGCTATATCGAGAAGTTCCCTCGTTGGCAGATCTCTCTCTCTCAACTGAACGGCCTTGACACCTGCCTTTAAGGCATCCTCAACGGCAGTAAGCATTAAAGGGGTAGTAATGAAGAGTTTCCTGTCGGTTATTAAATAGAGCCTAAAATCCATAACTTGCAACCGATTGGACTGCTTGCCGCCTTTGATATTTAATCTTTGATATTTGATATTTAATCTTCCTTCAAAGCATCCCTTCAATTGGGCTGCTTGCCGCCCCATAAAGCTTCTTTGGTATGCGACCAGACTTATATGCCAGTCTCCCTGCAATGACTGCATACTTCATAGCCTCTGCCATCGCTATAGGGTCTTTGGCCTCGGCAATAGCAGTGTTAATCAAGACCGCATCGCACCCAAGCTCCATCGCGACGGTCGCATCTGACGCCGTTCCGACCCCAGCATCGACTATCACAGGCACTTTGGCCACCTCAAGTATTATTTTCATATTATATGGATTTCTTATCCCGAGCCCTGAACCTATTGGAGCTCCCAGAGGCATCACGGCAACAGCACCTGCATCCTCGAGCCTCTTAGCCACTACCGGGTCGTCATTTGTATATGGAAAGACGGCAAAGCCTTCCTTTGCGAGTATCTCTGTCGCCCTTAGAAGGCCCGCCGTATCAGGAAATAATGTCTTTTCATCCCCTATAACCTCGAGCTTGACCATATCCGACACCCCTGCTTCCCTTGCCAGCCTGGAGTATCTCAGGGCATCAGGGACAGTATAGCAGCCGGCAGTATTAGGGAGTATCTTGTATTTTTTAGGGTCTATGTAATCCAGAAGGTTTTCAGATCTTCGATCTACTATATTCACCCTTCTGACTGCTACGGTGATTACATCAGCGCCCGAGGCATCTGCTGCCCTTGCGGTCTCTTCGAAATTTTTGTACTTTCCGGTTCCTATCCAGAGCCTAGACCTGAATTCAATCCCTTTGATTAAGAATCTATCGCCCATATCTCGCCTCCTCCAACAAAATAAATTATCTCGACGACATCGCCATCTTTAAGCCCGTAATTCCCAAAATCTGCCCTCTTAATAACCTCTAAATTTACCTCGACAGCGACCCTTTCGGGCATTATTTCGAGTTCTCCTAAAAGCTGCCCTATCGTCTCTGCTTTCGTCTCGTAATCTCCGCCATTTACTTTAAGTCTCATATAGTTAACCCAAAGATATTTACCACACCTGAATGAAAAAATCCCCTATCCATAGGTCATCTACTGTCCGTAGAGTATGGATAGAGGATTCAGCGAAGATTATCTCTACATTCCCACTCCCTACGCCAGAATTATCTGGATCAGGTTCAAAGGGTAATTCCATTTAAGCTGGAAACTCTCAGGCCTTTTGGCCTCCCCTAAGGATATCTTTTAAGGATAGATTAACAGATAGAGCAGAGAAATATCAAAAAAATCGGTAAACCTATCGGCCTGTCATCGCCGCAATTCGACAAAAGAACTCTCTTTCATATAACATAAGGGCTCAAGGTTATAAAGGATAGTTATCAGTTGCCAGTTATCAGTTAACGTAAACCGTGAACTGTGAACTGTGAACTGTGAACTGTAAAATGTACTTTCAAGACCTAATATCAGAATTAAATAGCTTCTGGTCAAAGAGGGGATGCATCCTTCTCCAGCCATATGATGTAGAGGTGGGTGCAGGCACATTTCACCCCGCTACATTTTTCAGGGTTCTTGGTCCAGAGCCATGGAAGACGGCTTATGTAGAGCCATCCAGGAGGCCGACAGACGGCAGATACGGCGAAAATCCCAACAGACTGCAATTCTATTACCAATATCAGGTTATACTGAAACCATCTCCGATCGAGAGCCAGGAATTATATTTAGAAAGCCTGTCCCATCTCTCGATAGACCCCTTAAGGCACGACATCCGTTTTGTGGAAGATGATTGGGAATCTCCGACACTTGGGGCATGGGGTCTGGGATGGGAGGTCTGGCTCGATGGTATGGAGATAACCCAATTTACATATTTCCAGCAGGTTGGAGGAATAGACCTCAAGCCCGTCTCTGTAGAGCTGACATATGGGCTCGAGAGGATTGCGATGTATCTGCAGGGGATAGACGATCTATTTGATATAAAGTGGTGCAAAGGGATTAAATATGGCGAAATACATAGACAGGGTGAGGTGGAATTCTCGAAATTCAACTTCGACTATGCAGACACCGATTTATTAATAAGGCAGTTTGATGCTTATGAGAAAGAATCGAGGAAAATGAACGAAATAGGACTGGTTCTTCCATCTTACGAATTCTGTCTCAAGTGTTCTCACACATTTAACCTTCTCGATGCAAGGGGTGTCCTCTCGGTAACGGAAAGAACAGGATATATCGCCAGAGTGAGGGCACTTGCAAGGCTTTGTGCTGAGGCATTTCTAAACCAGAGGCGAGAGATGGGCTTTCCACTACTAAAAGGGACGCGGTAGGCAAGATGCAGCAGACAGGAGATATAGGGGATAACAGGTACCACACACTGCTTCTGGAGATAGGGACAGAAGAAATTCCGGCAAGGTTTCTCTTAGATACCATAAATAAATTAAAGAAAAACGCCGAAGGGATATTTTCTGAATACAGGCTATCTTTCAGCTCTATAAAGACCTATGCTACTCCGAGGAGGCTGTCTCTGATTGCCGAAATAGGAAGTCTCCAGAGAGGAGTAGAAAGAGAGATATGGGGGCCGCCTGTAAGTGTTGCATTCGACAAAAAGGGCGGACCCACAAAGGCAGCCGAAGCCTTTGTTAAGGCGCATGGCATAAGCATCGATGACCTCGGCAAAAAGGACAAGGGCAAAGGAACCTATATAGTATCGAATATCAAAGAAGAGGCTCGGCAAACAATAGATGTCTTAGCAGGGCTACTGCCGAAATTAGTCCTCTCCTTAAACTTCCCGAAATCGATGCGATGGGGGGATGGCAATTTTAGGTTTGCCAGACCAATCCACTGGATATTGGCAACATACAATAATAGCAAAGTCGCTTTTGAAGTAGGCGGCATAGAAAGTAGTGATAAGACGCGAGGGCATAGATTTCTCTCTACGGCCTCTTTTAGAGTAAGGGACTGCAAGACATATATTGATTTCTTGAGGAATAATTTCGTTATAGTCGACCACCTCGAAAGAAAGAGGATAATTCTGGAGGGGGCAAAAAGGCTTGCATCATCGATAAACGCCTCTTTGATGGAAGATGACGCCCTTCTTGAAGAGGTAACCTTTCTTGTAGAGTATCCAGTAGCCGTTATGGGGACATTTTCGAAAAGTTATCTGTCACTGCCAGAAGAGCTGCTTATAACCGTAATGAAGGATCACCAGAGGTATTTTGCACTAAAAGATACCCGAGGAGAGGTGACAAATCACTTTATTGTCATCGGTAACACAAGGCCGAGCAATGCAGAGACGATCAAGAAAGGGGCAGAGAGGGTGATAAGGGCACGCCTTGAGGACGCACGCTTTTACTACGAGGAAGACCGAAAGGTGCCGCTAAATGAGAGAATAGAGGGATTGAAAAGGATTATATACCACGATAAACTGGGCAGCCTTTATGATAAATGTCATCGCATTGCCCGGTTATCGGATTTCATAGCAGATAGGCGCTGCCCGGAAAAAAAGGGAGAGATGCAGATTGCGGCTATCTTATCAAAGGCAGACATTGGCTCGGGGGTCGTCAGGGAGTTTCCAGAATTACAGGGGATAATGGGAAGTCATTATGCACAAGTAGAGGGTTATACTGCAGAGGTCTCAAAAGCATTAGCAGAGCAATATCTGCCTGCTCACTCTAAAGGCAGGCTTCCTGAAAGCGATATCGGCACAGTCTTATCTCTATCGGACAAGCTTGACAATTTGGCATCATTTTTTATGATAGGGCTTACGCCAACAGGCACAGAAGACCCTTTTGCCTTGAGAAGACAGGCACAGGGAGTAGTCTCTATCCTGCTTGAGAGGCGATATAGTATCGACATCTATACCCTTTTAAGTAGGGCGCTGCAACCCCTCGATGCTGACAACAGACAAGGCATTCTGGATAACCTCACCGAATTTCTTAAGCAGAGAGTGGAGCATCTATTTATGTTAAGCGGGTATTCACCAGATTCCATCTCTTCAATACTCGATTTTGCGAAAAAAGAACCGCTCCACATCACTAAAGAGAGGCTCGATGCCATAGAGGAGTCTAAAGGAGACGCCAATTTTGAGTCATTCCTCCTCGCTATAAAGAGGGTTAACAACATATCGCCGCGGGATAGAGTGCCTCCTGTCAATCCAGAACTATTTGTGCAGGAAGAAGAGCATATACTCCATAGAGGAGTAGAGGCGGCTGCATTAGGGATATATGAATTAATCAATGAGGGCAGATACTATGAAGCTATAATGGTATTAATGACCCTTAAGGATCCGATAAATACCTTCTTTGATAAAGTGTTCGTGATGGATAAAGATGAAGGCATAAGGCAGAACCGCCTTTCATTGATTAAAGATATACACCTGCTTGCTAAGCAGATAGCGGATTTTGGAGGTCTGATTACACATTAAACCTGAAGTTTATTATATCTCCGTCTCTCACCTCGTAGGTCTTCCCTTCGAGCCTCAAAAGTCCCCTCTCTCTTGCTGCTGAAATGTTTTCTAAGGCGACAAGATCTGCATAATTAATCACTTCTGCTCGTATAAATCCCCTTTCGATATCGGAGTGTATTTTCCTTGCGGCCTTTTGTGCCGTTGTTCCACTCGTTATAGTCCATGCCCTGAGCTCTCCTCCGACGACCGTAAAAAATGATATGAGACCAAGGAGGGCATAGCTCATGCGGATCAATTTATTCAGTGCCGGTTCTTTTATCCCCAGGTCTTCCAGAAATTCCCTCGCCTCATTAGGTCTCAGCTCTGCAATCTCCATCTCTGCCTTCCCGCAAAGAGTCACAACCTCTGTCGTCTCAGATATTCCCCTCTCTCTAAAGTACCTCTCAATATCTCTCTTTGTATTTGCCGCGTTATCCGCCCTCATATCTCTTTCATCTGCATTTAATACGACCACTTCTGGTTTAGTAGAGATGAACTGGAGTGGTTTAATTGCCCTTTGGTCTTCTTGATCAAGGCTTACATTTCTAAGGGGGACCCCCTCTTCGAGGGCGCCCTTGCACTTTATGAGGAGTCTCTTTTCGGCCTCATCTATTCCCTTCCCCTTCTTTGATGCCTCATCTATCCGTTTAAGTCTCGTCTCTACAAACTCGAGATCACCCAATATGAGTTCCAGCTCCAGCGTCTCTACATCCTGCTGCGGATTAACCTCATTAAGGGGGTGTGAGACCGAGCTATCCTTAAATGCCCTAACTACATGGACAATGCCGTCCATATCCTTTATTAGTTCAAAGACCTTTCTGTTTTGTGATATATTTCCCTTTGTAAGCCCAATGTAATCGACATATTCCACTGCGGCATAAGTAATCTTTTTGGGTTTATAGATTTCGGCAAGCCTGCCGACCCGATGATCTGGGACCTTTACGCTGCCGAATTGGGGCTCACCACTTATAGTCGGATAGATGGTTGTTTCGAGATTCCGCCCCGTAAGGGCGTTAAAGACGGTCGTCTTGCCAGAGTTAGAGAGCCCAATAACAGCCAACTTCATAATAGTTTACCCCCACCTTCACTCTCCCCCATCAAGGGCATAAGCAATAACCTAACAGGCTAACATTTTCTTTATCCCCCTCTTTGGCAACTTGTCCTTACCCACATTTTTGACTGGACACAGGGGGTACATGCAAGTCCCCTCTAATAAGAGGGGATTTAGGGGTGTGTCCCGCGGGAGGAATTACACACCCCGTCCGCTCCGCGTCCACCCCTCTTTTTAGAGGGGATTTTTACTCTGCTTGTGCCTTCGCCGCCTCGACCCCTCGACCCCTTGAACCTCGGTGTCCAGCAAAAATGTGGAACATGATGAGCTTTGGCAACGAGGGGTTAGGGGAGATTTTAGGGGTCCTCGCTATTTTAAGTGGGTATTTTCCCCTCCCTCGATGGGAGGGGCCAGGGGAGGGTGTTCTAAACATTTTTCTCTATCTGTCACTCTTTTTTTG
>JAJOKM010000007.1 GCA_021129835.1 Thermodesulfovibrionales bacterium
TTTTGGGGTTCATATGTTTACGGGCATAAAGCCCTACACTACCTAATCTCTACTAAATTTGGAGAAGAACCAGAAAATATACCTGAGTAATTACAATGACTTTAAAGATCGGGTTCCTTCCCTTTAATGAGGAGGGTAAATTCATAACTTGCCCATATAAAGTTGAGAAAGGACCTCATATTTTACCATCTTCTGCACTAATGCTATCGTCTGCCTTTATATTTTTCATGAACTCTACCCATATAGGGAGTGCTGCCCTTGCCCCCGTCTCTCTGTGTCCAATTGATTTACGGAGATCCCTCCCAACCCAGACACCAACAACCAGTTCGTCATCGAAGCCTATAAACCATGCATCAGCAAAATCATTTGTCGAGCCAGTCTTGCCAAAGACATCTCTGTCAAGTTCCTGCGCCCTACGAGCTGTCCCTTCTGTAACTGCTGTTCTCAGCAGATCTCTCATTTTATCTATTGTTTCTGTTCCGAGCACCTTTTTTGAGGATGGCAAATTCCTTTCTAAAAGGATACCTTCCCTGTCGATTACTTTTTTATAGGCTATAGGTTTGACCCTGTTGCCTGTGGCAAATACCCCATAGGCAAGTGTCAACTCTAAAAGGGTAACACACGAGGCGCCAAGAACGAGGGAGGGATAAGGGTGGATTCGGCTTTTTATGCCAGATCTCTTTGCGGTCTTTATAATATTGTCAAGCCCGACATTATAGGCAAGACGCACGGTGGCGGTATTTAAAGACATGGCGTGAGCCTTTCTTAGCGAAACATATCCATGATATCTACTGCCGAAATTCTGAGGAGACCAGATGGTGTTTGGTTCAGTACCATAGAAAAAGACATCCTCTCTATGAACTGCTTCTTTGGGTATGCTGCTTAATATCCCGCCTCCGGGGGTAGGCAGATAAAACAAGAGACTATTGAGCATTTCGTCTGATTCAGGCAACCCGTCTTTGAGGGCAGCCCAGCAAACAAATGGTCCATCGAATATTTTATCTCCTTCAGACCATCCGTCTTTGAAGGCAGCCAGATAAACAAATGGCTTGAATGCCGATCCAGGCTGCCTCAGAGCCATGGTTGCCCGGTTAAACTGTGTTTCCCAAAAATCGGTGCCGCCAACCATAGCCTTTATATGTCCATTTCTTGGATCAATTGCTATCAAGGCTGCCTGAACACCACTTCTTGCACGACCTTCGATGGCATTTACTCCATTTCGTATCGCTTCCTCCGCAATTCTCTGCATTCTATAGCTTAAGGTAGAGTGTATTTTGAGACCTGCGGTGTATACTTTTTTCCCATGCTTTGCCTCAAGCTGCTGTTTCAGGAATTCTACAAAAAAAGGGGCGTTGAATTGTCTATGATTAGGTCTAACAGGCAATGGCTCTACCATTGCCTGTTCATATTCTTCTCTGGATATAAAGCCATTGTCAAGCATCCTCATCAAGACCAGTTGCCTTCTCTGCAGTGCCCTTTCGGGATTTCTAAAAGGAGAATACAAATTCGGGGCCCTTGGCAAGGCTGCAAGCATTGCTGCTTCTGCCAAAGAGAGTTCATTAACAGACTTTCCAAAATATACATATGCGGCCGCCTCTATTCCATATGCCCTTGTGCCGAAATATATCTGATTCAGATACATGCCCAATATCTCTTCTTTAGTGTATCTCTTTTCTAACTGGATAGCGATAATGGCCTCTTTTATCTTTCTTGAGAGGGTTCTTTCCGGGGTTAAAAATAGTGTCCTTGCCAACTGCTGGGTGATGGTGCTTCCGCCCTCTACTATTCTTTGTGCCCTTATGCTTCTATAAAGAGCTCGGGATATTCCTACAATATCTATCCCGGGATGCGAAAAGAAACGGTGATCCTCTATGGCAATGAAGGCCTCTTTTACGCTGTCAGGTATTTTGTAATGAGGGACGAAACTCCTCCTCTCTATAAAGAGCTCTGCTAATATCTTCTCGTCAGAGGAAAGCACAAAGGATGATTCGATGGGTGCAAAATTTGCGAGACATTTAATTTCGGGCAGATTAATAAGCTTTGAGTATAGAGACCCCCCCCCAACGCCGATAAACACCGCAACTAATAGAGGCAGTATGAGTTTTAACCAACTATTCAGAGGCATGGAGTATTATAACATCTAAGCATGAATAACAAGTAGTCAGAGTCTATCTCCTAAAATAGAGGTAGACTCTGAAATGGCTCTTTCCCAAATTGAGAGGGTAACAATTTTATGCTACCATATCCTCCGGAGAAATTTGGTTCTTCTCCAAAAAGTGTAGCTATCCACAGGGTAGTGTAGCCCTTCATGGGCGTAATTAAATCATGTCCCCGACTCCGATCGGGGAATCAAATTCATCTTCAAGTTTCAGGCATTCTATGAAAGGCAGTATTCAGAATTCAGTATTCACCATATCGTTTTGTGCCTCCAAAAATAAAGAATCAGCCAGCCTGTCCCTGTTCTTTTTAGATACATGCGTAAGAACTACATCATCCCGTTCTTTTATCTTTTGTATGAACCGATCTCCTTTTTGAGAGATAGAACCGATAACCCGATGTTTTGAGTCGAGTATTCTTATCAACGCCTGCCTGAACAGCGGAGAGAAACATTCCATCTTCCCAATCTCGTCGATCACCACAATTTCATCAGGCTTCACAGGCATTATCGACGGAACCGCAATACGATCAATGTCAGCGAGGTTAACCCCGTACTTGCCGACTCTGCAGCGGCTTCTGATGTTTTGATGGGCCAGCACACCCTTTTTTCCGTCTAAAGTGATTACAGAAAAACCGACTCTTTCCCCTTTCTCTTTTATCTCCCGGGTAAAAAAACCGGTCATCGGCTTTTCAATGCGGAGGATAACCTTTTCGATAAGGGTAGATTTGCCACATCGAGGTGGACCCGTTACAAGAATATTTTTCGATGTCATCTAATCTGACTCCGGATATTGTCCCGCATATCCCGCCATTTCTTCTCCTAATGAGGCTTACAGCAATGCTCTGATTGTTCTGATAAAGCCCTTCATTTCATCGAAGGACTTCTTGACATCCTCCTCGTCAAACTCTGCAAAATCATCATGATCTCCTGTAGACCTATTGTTATAAGCATTGTGCAGCATCCTGCCATATTTTTGGTTAAGCTCACCGGCGGAAATGAATTCCTTATCGAACCGTAACTACTCAGGTTCAAAGTTTCGGGATTCACGGTTCAAGGTTAGAAAACGATGAACATAAACCAGTATGAAGATGAGGCACCCGACTGTGAACCGTGAACCTGGCAACCTGAGTAGTTACGTTTTCCCTTCAAACTTTTCAGCTCTGGTTCGGAAATAACTTTTATATCTGTCAAGATGTTATACTTGAGGTCGAATGCCGCCACCCCACTAACCGTCTTGACCAGCGTCTGTGCAGGCGATGCCAATATGCTGCTTGATAAATATGCCGACATGAGATTTCTCTTTAACCTAAACGCACCGATAAAGCATAATTCGTAGACGCTCCCAAGTTTCTCCGTGCTATGCTCGTGCTATGCCCTATATCTTCCCCACAAAAAAACTACTGTAGTCCAATAGTCCAATGGACACCCCTTAACTTTCTTCCGCTTCAGCATATAACCTGAATATAGCATGAAAATTTCCGCCCTACGGGCGTGTCCGGGATAGATGCTACTGATTCAATCAAAGTTCATGGACACGTAATATTTCATCAGAAACAGATGATTCAGCCAAGCTGATAAGATGTTTGTGATGCGTAAAGAAAACAACCTGTGTTTCTTTGCCCAGCTCGCCAAGGGCCGCAAGGGCCGCCGCAGACCTGTCATCATCGAAATGCACCAGCACATCATCGACGATAAAGGGCATCGGGCCGTTGGTCTTGATATACCTCGCCAAGCCCCCGAGTCTTAGCGCCAGGAATAACTGGTCCCGGCTTCCATCACTCATCTCGGCAAGTGTCAGCATTTTTCCGTCCAGTCGTTTAGCCTTGATTGCCGGATCGCCACTGCCATCAAAATCAGCCTGCAGCCCATCAAATGATTCTTGCGTCATTATTTTAAAATAGTTGCTGGCGATGGATAAGACAGGACTTTGATTGCTTTGGCGGTAGCGCTCCATGGCTTTGGTTAATATGGCCGAAGCCAGCCTGAGTTTGACATAATATTCAACATCCGCCTGAATCTTTCCCACAAGACCTTCCGCTTCTTCGGCTATGGCCGCGGCAAGCGATTCGCCACCAATCGACTGCAGATCTTTGGTCGCCAGGGCGATTTCTTGAACAATGCTTTTTTGCTTAGTGAGAAAGTCTTGTTTTTCGGCCTCCAACTTTTCCGGTGTGGTAGCCAGCTCATCCGGGTTGTGAGCCTTGACCTGCGCAATAAATTCCTGCAAATTTTGCCCGGAAGCCAGCTCGGCCAACCTTTCATTGATCGTATCCAGTTTATCGGTCAGTTTGGTCTTGGCTGCGGCACGCTTTTCAATATCGGGGAGATGATCGGGACTGGCTGCGTGGGCGTCTATGCATAGCAAGCGAAGTGTTTCTTCAAGAGCGGCCAATTTTTCATTTTCTTTGGAAAGAACCGAACGCTTTTTACGCTTTTCTTTTTCCAGCAATCGGTACTCTTGGCGCCGCTCTTTATCGACAATAAACCTTGCATTCAATTCGGTGGATGCTGCTCCGGGTTCGAAATCTATTAAATCAGGGGCCAGTTTTACCACGGCCTCAGCCACCCGTCGGGCGTACTCCTCACGGTTGTGTTGTAGGACATCAATACGCTGCTGCGATTCTTTGGCTTTTCCCAACTCTGCAAAAACATCGTCAAGGGCCAGCACAAAATCGCTAACGTCTTCCGGCCGGGCATCTGCAGAAAAGCCTAACCTGGAAATGGTCTGCGCCCAATCGGCCGACCAGCGCCATAGCGTTTGCTCAACGTCGTTTTTTTGCTGCCTGCCGACATTGATATCTTTTTTTAGATCTGTGATACGGAGTTCGAGTTCCAGGCGACTCTTGTGCAATTCGTCGTTATGCTTAACAATGCGTCTAGCCAATTCAATGATAGCCGAATAACTCGCTTTTTTGAAAATTGACATCTATATGCTCAAGGGTTGTCGCAACATCGGATCTTATGCGCTCAATAGCCGCTTGCAGTTGGTCGGCAACCACTTGATGTTTTCTTGCATCTGCCGCCTTGCGACTCAGCTCTGCTACTCTGCCGGTCCAGGCGGCCATCTCGCGGGGCTTTAAAGGATCAATGCCGAGGGGTGTCCATAGTTTTTCCCACCTGCTCCAAAGGGTCGTCCGGTCCTTGTCCAATCCCTCTTGGCGCGCCTTAATTTCTTCAAGGCTCTTTTTTGGTGTCGGATATCCGTCCTGAGTGTTTCGGCACGCGCTACCGCATCGGCATCGTCGCGCAGCACATCCGATGTGTTATCCGCTCTGGCAACACTGTTTTCGTATGCATCGGCAAGGTCACTATTTCCGGGAAAGGACGCCATAAAATCATGATCAACATCACCGCCTTTCAGCCATACCGTTCGCACGGACTGCCAACCCCGATCCCGCAGATTACGATGCGATCTTAAATCATCAAGCGCCGGTAGCTTGCGAGTTTTTGTCAGTTCTAAAAGGGCTTCTTCTTTCTCTTTTAGTGGCTCTTGAATACGAATACTCTCCTTTTCAGCATCGGCAAGCTTTTGGTCCGCATCAGCCAGATCGGTCTCAAAGGCACGCATGGTCTCTTTGGTAGGCAGGGCCAGTCGTTCCAGTTCCGAAATATCTCCGGCCCACAGACCCAGTGCTGCAAGATCGACATTGACTTGTTCTTTAGACATGGCCAGTTGAGCTGTGGCGTCGGCAAGGCGGTCTTCCAGCTTGCCGTATTCCGCAGCCCGTGTTAGGCAGTCGGCCAGGGCAGACGTGTCCTTGAGTTTTTCCAATTTATCGAGTTCAGCCTGTGCCTTTTCCAGATTAGCTTCGTCCAAATGCAGCGCTTTTAAAGTGCTGGCTACTGATTCTTGTGCTTTGGCCCCCTCGGCTCTTAATCTTTGTATCTTTCTCTTTTCAGGTTTAGACAGTCGCAGCGCCTGGACGGAATTCAGCGTCAGGCCGGGGCGCAGAATGTCCAAGACTTGCTAGGCGGATTCGTTGTACTGATAAATCCTCGCTCTTTGGTCCTTGCTGTCTGCGGTGGCCTGGGCATGCACATGAGCTTCGTCTGCCAAGGTTTTGATTAATTTTTCATTAGCGATGATTTTTTCATCGTATGTCAGCTTTTCCAGCTTTCTATCGATATCAGCCAAATCCCTGGTTAAATTGTTTTCAGCCTGACGGGACTCCTTGATGGCCACCTGGGTTGCAACCCTGCGCTGTGAAAAATCATCCGGATCCGGCAAATCCGGAACAACGCCAAGTTCAGAAAGATTTTTTCTAATTGCTCTTGAGTGGCGACAGATCCCAATGCATTGCGATACCGGGATAAAAGGCTGATTTTTAAACCAACCGCTTCGACCTGCTTGATCCCCTCAACTTCGCTCTGTTCAAGAGCATCAAGCTCTTTTTTTCTTTTTCTGCCATGGAAGGTAGCCGGCTGAGGATTCTCGCTGCTTTTTGCGCAATTCGTCAAGTTGTGAAATTCCGACATTGATGGTTGCTGTCTTCTTGCGAGGGGTAAACAAAAGGTCGTGCTTGGCCTCTAATTTGACTATCACCTGCTTTAAGGTGTTCAATCCGGAGGTGGCTGCAAACAGGGCATGGCCCAGGTCTCCACCGGCAGACAGGATGCTTCCGACACCCTGCCTGAGTGAATCGTGAGAAATACCAAAGGCATGCTCAAAGTTTTTCGGCCTATCTTTCCCAAATGCAGATCAAGTTTTGCCTGTTCAAACGGCTCCCCAATATCATCGTTGATCAGGTCATTCTTGCGGCGCTTGTAACGGCTAAGATTCAACACCTCGCCATCGAGAAAAGTTAAAGAGGCGCCCACAACCAATTTGTTGTAATTGTGAAACCAATTATCTTTAACATTATGTCCAAAACCGTAAAACAATCCGATCAGTGCCCGCAGGGCTGTGCTTTTGCCTGCTTCGTTGGGGCCATAAACCACGTGCAGGCCAAAGTCACTGCCTGAAAAGTCGAGGACTTTGTTTGTGAAAGGACCATACGCAAGCAGTTTGAATGCGTTGATTTTCATCATTATCTTTATAGCCCCTCTTCGTCTTCCAGCATGGTCAGCAAAATATCCCCTACATCAGAAAACAGCTCAACGACTTCATTTTCTGGCAGCTTTACGCCGCTTCTGGATAGTTTGGATTTCAGACCGGTCAGATCCAGGCCAAGCTCCTCGAAAGTCTGCGGATTTACGGCGAGCTCTTTCAAATACCTTAACAGTTCTCCCTGGGGCGTATCGCTTTCGGCAATACCATCAAAATCGATTGCCGCTTTGGTCTGTAGCTGAACCTTCTCAATCCACACCTTACCCTGTGACACTTCAGATGCAACTGCTCGAATGTTGGTGGCAACGGCTTCAGGGTCGATAGAAAGCCGCCCATGTGCTGGGCAGCGGCCTGTCAAAACCGCTCGCACACAGGCTTTCAGTCCTTCAAGGTCAGATAGCTTTCGGCTCAATACGTCTCCAAAAGCAATCGCTGCCTGCTCGATGTTTTGGGCGTTGCCAACATCTGCCTTGACCTCTACCCAGCGAAGCACACTCAGGGGCACAAATTGTGTGCGAATTTCAGATTCTTCTACTTCTACCAAAACGCAGCCTTTATTGCCGGGTTCTCTAATGTGCCGTCCTTGAGTGCAGCCTGCATAAACAATGTGCGGTCTTTCCCGAAGCACATCATACTTGCGCACATGGCCGAGCGCCCAGTAATCATAACCCTTTACTGTAAGCTCGTCCAGTGTGCACGGGGCGTACGGCAGGTGACCTTCGGCGCCGGATATCAAACAGTACAGAATGCCGATATTAAGTATGTCGGGAACCGGGACAGGGTAAGCTGCTGCCAGATTCTCGTATACATCCTAGTTTGCATAGCTTTGGCCGTGGATGGCAACGCCCAGATCCTCGAGTAGCCAGGTCTCCGGCTTGCGTGCACTGAAAATCTTAACGTTCTGCGGCATAGGTATGGTCTTGGTCATGGCGTTGGCAGCATCATGGTTGCCGCGTATTACAGCAACACGGATTCCGGCTTCTCCAAGATTACGCATCTGATTGGCAAAGTACAATCCTGTGTTAAAGTCCTGCCAGTCACCATCGTAGAGGTCGCCGGCCACAAGAACAAAGCTTACCTTTTCTTCCAAAGCAAAATTGATCAGGTTGTCTAACGCCTGCCGAGTGGCCCCCCCCTGATTTCTTCAATTGGGGGCGCTCCCTCATAGGGCAGCAAGCCTCTCAAAGGCGAATCCAGATGAATATCAGCAGTATGTAAGAAGGTCAGCATAAAGCCTCCGGCAAAAGACAAGAGTTGAAAGGTTAAATTGCATTTCCGTAAAACTCCGCGCAGCTTGATAAATTTCGGATGCCATCATTTTGGCTCTTTCCCATTTCAAGGGGGTAGCGCCATGCTGATTCAAAAGGTTTGTCGAGTAGACATCTTCAAATACCTCCTTTAGGTTTGCTTTGTATTCCCTGTTTCTCTCCCCTTTCGGTATGGAGAGTGTCACAATATTCTACCCTTGGACGCATTCGACATCCCTCACAGAACCGGACTTGAAGATTTCCTTCATCCGGCTCTTCAGGAACACATCCTCAATGCGAGGATAGAGTATAGGTTAGGTGATATATCTTTGGTAACGGCAAAGGATTATACTTTACAAAATTCAGGAACTGTTTCCAGTTGTAGCTTTTCTTTTGGCTGCGCCTATTTATCCATTTATGCGCCAGCCGCAAGCTTTGGCCATAGAATGCCCGCATCCCGTTGATACCGAAGCCGATCTTTTCTGTTATTCCAAGCCTGTGAAAGGCATCGAACAATATGGGATTTCGCGCTACACTGAGCTTCCCGAATTTACCTATTGTCGAAGAGAAGTCGGCCAGGATTTGTTATTTCAACGCGATACTCCATCATCCGCTGGAAACTTATAAACTAAAGAACGTCCCCTACTTTCCTTAAATTGCAAATGAACCATTCAAATTATTGAATATTGTTTTTCATAATACTGATTGAATTCATTCAAATTGGGATAGGTTTTTCTACCAATTTTCAATGGTAAAATCACAAAATTATCGGGATGCCCATAAAAAAGATAA
>JAJOKM010000001.1 GCA_021129835.1 Thermodesulfovibrionales bacterium
AGAGAGACTCTTATCATGAAAAGGTATTAATATCAGTTGTTTACAAGATACCTCCCCGTGTCAAGTGTGTCCGAATGTCAGCCTCGGTGGAAGGGGGTTAGAGGAGGGGGCACTGAACTGTTACCATCTGTTTAGAGCCTTGCCTCTTCTGCATGGCTATAGATCGCTATCCCTAATTCTTTCGCTACAGCCTTTGCCCTGTCATCAACCATTGGGGATATTACAATCATTTTAGAGACTTCCCTTTGATGTCTCTTTGTATAAAATATCACTTTTTTATAAAATGTATGCATATCGGGCTTACTCATCGAGGATTTAATCTCAGCAATGATAAGTAATCCGTCTTTAACAATAAGATCAATTTCTATCTGATCTGGTCTGCCAAATACTTCTCCTGTATCATCATATTCAACAATACGCAAGACTTCAACCTGAAAATACTCTTCTAAGATAGCCTTTAGGGCATTACGAAAAGATTCCTCAGTTCGTAAGCCCCAGCGAGCGCCTAATGCGCCAATTGTGGAGTCATGCTTACGACTCAATCGGTCAATGCTTGCTACCATTATCCGTATTTCCGCCTGGTTTTTCCACCATTTTTTATTTTGCTCTTTCCATTTTTCATCCTGCTTTTCCCATTTTTCATCCTGCCTCTCTCTTTCTCTCCTCATCTCCTCTAATGTTGCATCAAAACGGCTCTCGGTAGTCTTTTTATCTGCAAAGTGCATCTTCGATAGATCAATTACCCATTTTCGCATCCCTTTGTCTCTACGTAGTATTGCCGGCAATTCTGTCTTAATGATCTGCTTGATTTGCTCATCACTCATTGCGATCTCCTCAACTACTCAGATTGTCATTCCCGCAATCCTTAAGCGAGAATGACAACACAACTTAAGAACCGCTCAATTTAGGTCATACAATCAATTTAGGTCATACAAATCATTCCACTCAGGACTATCTTTTTCGATAAGTTCGAGTTTCCATCTGCGTTCCCAGCACCAATAGTCAAGTTTGCTCCGCCGTTTCCAAAATAATGGCGCAGTGGATGAAATCACACCGGGGAAAAATAGTCCTCGAAATATCTTTTTTCTATGAAGAATCTTTCTTCATCTCTGTTCTATCTCAAATCCCTGGCGTGCAAAACCGTTATGCCAACCACCTCTTTATCGGCATAATGGTAAATAAAATTCTCTTTCACAACACTATCAACGGTTGACGGTTCATAGTTTCCAGTTTACGGTTAAAGAAACTGGTAACCGTAAACTGGTAACCGTAAACTGATAACCGTCTTTAAAAAAGTTAACATTATATTTTTTTTCTTCCTTCCAAATTAAACTCGCTTGGACTAATTCCTACTGCAAAACATGCTTCACAAACAGCGCCTTTTTCGTTGTCATCAAAATTGCCATCTGCACCACCAATAATAATTCCTACCTGAATAACAGCACGTGCTTGGTCTTGCTTTTTCCTAAGCTTGCTGATGCTCTGAATGGCTTCGATTTTCCCGAAATCATAATCTGCCTGAAGTCTATTGCAATAATGATCGAATTTTGTTCTCAGCTCTGAAACATCAAATATCCTAAGCGTACTATTGCTCGTTATGAAGGCAGCAGTTTTTTGCCGTTCAGAAGAATCGATAGTTCCATCTGCTGCTGCAATCAATGCACACATTGCCATTGAAGCATCTGCAAAGTCTGCATTCTTAAATTTACTCACCTTTGTCTTAAGGTCTTCGCTTAACTCTGAAGTTTTGTCTTTAAGATTATCCCAAAATCCCATGATGCTCTCCTCCTTTCTGAATAGTTTCTGGCTTGGATGTAAAAACTGGTGATACTAAAACCATCCTTGTTTTCCTTATTATAACCCACGACACAATGTTTTAGAAAAGGGGACGGTTTTCTTATTCTTCATCAGCATCTCTTTTCGGCGCTCCCCTCGTCCTGTTCACAACTAGAAGAAGACAGAGCCGTCCCACTTTTAGCCCCTTAAAAAAGATATGGCTGCCTTATATATCCCTTCCTCATCAAGCCCATATTTCTTCCTGAGTGTTTTCTGGGAACCATGTTCGACAAAATTATCACCTATGCCAATTCTCTTTACTGATACATCTGCTATACCTGCTTTATTTAGACATTCTAATACTGCAGAACCAAAACCGCCTGCAATGACATTCTCCTCTACAGTGATTACCGTCCTTATTTGTTGTGAAAGGTGCGTTATCAGTCTCTCATCAAGGGGTTTTATAAATCGGGCATTAACAAGGGATGCATGGATGCCATCTCTCTTCATCCTTCCAGTAGCCTTTAATGCGGGATATACCGAGTTGCCCTCTGCAATGATCAAAACATCATCGCCTTTCATCAATATTTCTGCTTTTCCCATTATTATTGTAAAATCACGGAACATGTATTCCATCTCGGTGGTTGTCTTTCCTCTCGGATACCTTATGGCAGATGGACCGTTGTGCCTTAATGCAAACTTTAGCATACTCCTTAGCTCCTCTAAATCCTTTGGTGACATCAATACGAGATTGGGTATGTGTCTTAAAAAGGATATATCAAATAAGCCCTGGTGTGTATCGCCGTCCTCTCCTACTATGCCCGCCCTGTCTATGGCGAACACAACCGGTAGATTCTGCAAGCAGACATCGTGAATAATTTCGTCATAAGCCCTTTGCAGAAATGTGGAATATATAGCCACAACAGGTCTGATGCCTTGACTCGCGAGTCCGGCAGCAAAAGTAACTGCATGTGGTTCTGCAATACCCACATCATAAAACCTTCTTGGGAATTTCTCCGCGAATGCAGTCAGGCCTGTGCCCTCTTTCATTGCTGCGGTAATAGCTACAACGCTCTCATCGATTTCTGCAATTTCGATAAGTGTCTTACCGAAAACACCGCCATAAGTTAATTCATCTGGTTGGAGTACTGTAGCGTCTAAACCAGTATCCACTTTAAAGGGGCCAATTCCATGATATATGCACGGGTTTTCTTCTGACAACCTGTATCCCTTGCCCTTCTTAGTAACCACATGCATAAGGATTGGTTCATCTGCGCCTTTGATATTCCTTAGTGTCTCAATAAGCAAGGGTATATCATGTCCATCTACTGGTCCTACATAATTGAATCCCAGATATTCAAAGAATCCACCTGGCAAAAAGAATCCCTTTAAGCTTCCTTCTGTCTTCTGGGCAATCTTCGAAATAGGGGCGCCAATCTTCGGAATGCCTTCTAAAATAGTCTTCGTCTCTTTTTTAAACCTTTGAAAAAATGCCCCTGTTAACGCCTTACTCAGATAATTTGACAATGCACCTACATTTGGAGATATTGACATCTCATTGTCATTGAGAATGACAATGAGGTCTTTTTTTAGATGCCCTGCTTGATTTAAACCTTCAAAAGCCAGCCCAGCAGTTAAGGCGCCATCACCTATAACTGCAATTACCTTATTTGGTATGTGAGATGTAAGGTGTGAAAAAGGAGATGCGGCATCTGGGAAGTGAGACTTAATAATATCCCTCGCCTCTACAATCCCGAGGGCAGCAGATATAGATGTGGAACTGTGACCTGTCCCAAAGGCATCGTGGGGACTCTCTTTAATTCTTGGGAAACCTGATATTCCGCCATGTTTTCTAAGGGAATGAAAGCGTTCATACCTTCCTGTCAGAAGCTTATGGGAATAAGATTGATGTCCAACATCCCAGATAATCTTGTCTTCAGGAGAATTAAAGACATAATGTATCGCAATGGCTAACTCCACTACCCCTAAATTAGGTGCCAGATGTCCGCCATTAATAGATATCCTCTCGATAATTAAGCCTCGCAGTTCTCTGGCGAGGTCTCTCAGTTTCTCGATCTTGAGTAGTTTTAAATCCTGTGGAGATTTTATATTTTCTAGCAGCATATCATTACATAATTGGCAATCTGTGTAATCTGTCTTTTAATCTGTGTAATCAAATATAACTTATATTAGCTTCTCCTTTTCAATAAATACATCGCAATTTCTCTTAAAGGCTCGGCCTTTTTATCGAAAATCGACAAGGACTCAACTGCATTATGTATTAATTCCTCTGCCATTTCTCTGGATTTCTCAATGCCATAGAGCCTCGGATATGTCATCTTCCTCTTTTTTGCATCAGCTCCTACTGTCTTGCCAATTAATGCTGTCCTACCCTCTACATCGAGTATATCATCAATAACCTGGAAGGCAAGACCTATGTTTTCCCCATACCTTGTGAATCTCTGCAATTCATCATCACTGCCATTAGCGAGTATACCGCCTGTTCGCACAGATGCGGTTATAATCGCCGCTGTTTTATGCCGGTGAATGAATAAAAGTGTTTCAGCATCTGCCTCTGAGCCTTCAGACAAAAGGTCTTGTGCCTGTCCCCCCACCATTCCATGGGCACCTGCCGCCATGGCAACCTCCCTGATAACTCTAAGGAGGGCAGAATGAGGAACCCGAAATGTAGAAGGCATATTATTTGAGAGCACGTAGAACGCCTCTGTCAAAAGGGCATCTCCTGCAAGAATTGCCATCCCTTCGCCAAAGACCTTATGGCTTGTCGGCTTGTTTCGCCTCAGGTCATCATTATCCATTGCAGGAAGATCATCATGGATTAACGAGTATGTGTGTATAAACTCAAGGGCAGATGAGTATGGAACTATATCGTCAGCCTTTCCACCGCATGCCTCATATGCTGCAAGGCAGAGAATAGGCCTAATTCTCTTTCCTCTTGCTGTGAGGGAATATACCATACAATCCCGAAACTTCCCGGGAGTAATAGGCGCTGAAAAATATGACTCAAGGAAGGAATCTATTATCCATTTTTTCTCTTCGAGATACTTCTTTATGTCCATAATTTAACGAGCCTCATGGCGCCTGTCTGTGTCGGCGCAACAGGCAAAAATATTGTAAAGAGCGGGCAAAAGAAGGATTTTAGCAGTCTCTATTTATCTGTTTTCGTATTCATTCCCATTCAATAGTCCCAGGTGGTTTTGAGGTTATATCGTAAACAACCCTGTTTACTCCCTTTATCTCATTTATTATCCTGTTTGAGATTTTCTCGATTACTTCATACGGGATCTTGGCCCAGTCTGCAGTCATTCCGTCGAGGCTTGTAACTGACCTCACGGCAACCACATTCTCATAAGTTCTTTTATCTCCCATAACGCCAACGCTCTTTATAGGGAACAGCACAGCAAATGCCTGCCATATTGCCTTATATAGTCCCGCTGCCTTTATCTCCTCAAGAACTATACCATCTGCATTCCTTAATACATCGAGTCTTTCCTCCGTCACTTCCCCGATGCACCTTACTGCAAGCCCGGGACCAGGAAATGGATGTCTCCAGCATATCTCTTCTGGAAGGTCAAGTTCCTGCCCCAATGCCCTGACTTCGTCCTTGAATAAGCCCCTCAATGGTTCTATCAGCCTCAGTTTCATAATGTCTGGGAGTCCACCCACATTGTGATGGCTCTTTATAGTGGCTGATGGTCCTTTAAATGAGACGCTCTCGATAACATCAGGATAAAGCGTTCCCTGTGCAAGGAATTCTGCATCCTTTATCTTTTTGGCCTCCTCTTCAAAGACAGCTATGAATTCGTTGCCTATAATCTTTCTCTTTTTTTCAGGTTCTACCACTCCCTTCAGCCTTTCGAGGAATCTACTTTTTGCGTCCACATTTATGAGCTTCATCTGAAAGTGATCACGGAATGTATTTTCAACCTTTTTCGCCTCCCCCTTCCTTAATAGACCATTGTCAACAAAAATACATATAAGGTTATCTCTAATGGCTTTGTGAATAAGCAAGGCAACTACTGAAGAATCAACGCCTCCGCTGAGGGCGCATATCACTTTTTTATCACCGGCCTTTTTGATAATATCAGAAATCGACCATTCAATAAACGATGCCATCTCCCATGTAGGTTTACAACCACATATATCATATGCAAAATTCTGTAGTATCATTACGCCTTCATCTGTATGAACTACCTCCGGATGGAATTGTAATGCATAAAATCTTTTTTCTTTATTCGCCATTACGGCTATTGGCGAGTTATCCGTGTATCCCATAATCGAAAACCCAGCGGGTAGTTTTTCGATTATATCTCCTCGGCTCATCCAGACCCGCGTCTTACGGGGTAATCTCCTTAAGAGGGCGGAATCATCATCCACCAACAATTCAGCCACTCCATACTCCCCTTTTAATGCCTTCTCAACCTTACCCCCGAGATGGTATGCCATTATCTGCATGCCATAGCAGATACCCAGTATTGGTATCCCGAGGTTGAATATCTCTGGGGCAGGAACAGGTGCACATTCGTCGTAAACGCTAAGTGGCCCTCCTGAAAGGATAATTCCTCCTGGATTGAAGGTCTTAATCCTTTCAATGGATGCGTTAAAAGGGAATATCTCGGAATAAACCTTGCTTTCCCTTATCTTTCTTGCTATAAGCTGGGTATATTGCGAACCAAAGTCAAGAACTAATATCTTACCGTTATTGGTCATTGGTGTCGGTCTTGGTGTCAGCTACTTAATTACTTAATATTCATACTTCACTGCTCTATCCGGTAATTTTGTGGCTCTTTCGTGATAATTACATTATGGACATGGCTCTCTTTCCACCCTGCATTCGTGATCTGTATAAACCTGGCATTTCTCTTCATCTCCTCGAGATTAGAGCATCCACAGTAGCCCATGCCAGAACGGAGGCCCCCAATTAACTGATAAATACTCTGTGAGAGGGGACCCTTGTAAGCCACCCTTCCTTCTACGCCCTCTGAAACGAGCTTTCCTTTTTCGACTCCTTCCTGCCCATACCTATCCTTTGCTCCGCTCTCCATGGCTCCGAGAGAACCCATTCCTCTGTAAACCTTATAACTTCTACCCTGATACAGTATTATTTCGCCTGGCGCCTCATCAGTCCCCGCAAAAAGACTACCGATCATAACGCAGTCTGCTCCTGCAGCCATTGCCTTTGTTATGTCACCAGAATACCTTATGCCTCCATCGGCAATCAGAGGGATATTGGCCCTTGATGCCACGCTGTAGCAGTTTTTTATTGCGGTAAGCTGAGGTACACCAGTACCAGCAACTATCCTCGTGGTACATATGGAGCCAGGCCCTATTCCTATTTTTATTGCATCAGCACCAGCCTTTATAAGATCATTTGTTCCATCCGCTGTAGCAACATTACCAGCAATCACATCTATATCATACAGCCTTTTTATCTCCTTAACCATGTTGATTACCGCATTTGAGTGACCATGAGCAGTATCGACAGCAATGACATCGACGCCTTCTTTGACGAGGACAGCAGTTCTCTCTATCGCATCTGCCCCAACACCTACAGCAGCGCCAACTCTAAGCCTGCCCAGATGGTCCTTGCAGGCATTGGGATATTTTCTCTTCTTTTCTATATCTTTTACGGTAATCAAGCCTTTTAAGTTGAACTCATCGTCCACTATGGGCAGTTTTTCTATCTTATATTCATGTAGCAACTTTTTTGCTTCATCCAGAGTGGTCCCAATAGATGCTGTAATCAACCGCTCTTTTGTCATAATTTCTGAAACCCTTCGATTAAAATTAGTCTCAAATCTTAAATCTCGATTGGTCAAAATCCCTATAAGTTTTTCCTCCACTACAACAGGTACTCCTGATATCTTATATCTCTCCATCAGACTCAAGGCCTCTGAAATAGAGGCATCAGGCACTATAGTTATAGGATCTACAATCATACCGCTCTCTGACTTTTTTACCTTATCCACCTCGCGCGCCTGCCTTTTAATGGGCATTGCCCGATGAATTATACCAATCCCTCCTTCTCTCGCAATAGTTATCGCCAATTTTGCCTCGGTAACAGTATCCATAGCAGCGCTTATTATCGGTATATTAAGCCTTATATTTTTAGTCACTCTGGTACGGACATCAACGTCCATCGGCAAGACATTAGATATGGATGGCAATAAAAGGACATCATCAAATGTTAAGCCAAGAGGCAACTTGTCTTCACGCATATGGTTTAACCAGTCCAGTCAGGCAAAATAAGATCCATATTCACCCTAATATTCATCTGCTGCTTCACGCTACTAATATATGCCTCCATTGCAGCTCTCCTTTGAACAGACAAAACAAGCTGCTTTATCTCATCAGTTATCTCTGTCTCCTTGCCAGAAATCTCTTTCAGAGGCAGGTGATTTAAGCTAACAACAGATCCGATAAGCCTTGTCATCTCCAATGATAGCAATTGCTGACGTAATGAGGCTTCAAACATCTCTGGTGTTAATCGATTAATTGAAAGGACCTTGAAATATGTATCACTGCAAAAGAGACCGTCTCTCATGAAGTGAGGATTGTTTACAATAGCATTCCGAAGTTCTTTATCAGTTACAGTTAACCCCATGTCTCTGGCTGAAATTAAAAGCACATTTTCCCATATAAGGGTGTTTAAGACAGCCTTTTTAAGTTCCCTTCTCATTTCTTCGTCAAACTGCTCTCCCCTTAAATTATCCCTCGCCCTCTCAAATGCCATCCGAAAATCTTTGATAGTAATTCCTTTGTCGCCTATCTCGGCAACATACACTGCGCTCTCTCTCGGAGGTAGGGCAACTCCCCATAACACGAAAGATATAGCTATCATAACAAGCAGAACATAAAAATACTTCACATTTTCTCTGATTCCCTTTAACATAATCTAATACCTCGCATTAAAGTAATTATCAAGGATATCCCTCTGACGGATATCCCTCTGATCAAAGACAATATCCACTTACTCCCCTATACTCCTAATTATACCCTTTGCCATCCATAATTTTCAATTTTGCGAATTGCCTCATCAAAAATCTACCTGTCTGCGTGCTCCGCGCAGGCAGGTATGAAATTATATTCTTGCCACACATAAAAATGTGGTTCTTCTCCGAAAAGTGTAGTTATCCGAAGGGTAGTGTAGCCCTTTATGGGCGTAATTAAATCCTGAATCCGTGAATTAAGTACATGAAAATACTATGAAAATAGAGCGAAATAGTG
>JAJOKM010000045.1 GCA_021129835.1 Thermodesulfovibrionales bacterium
AGGCTGAACCTTAGTAATCATAAAAATATAAGGTTATTAACCGTGAACTGTGAACTGTGAACCTGACAACCTGAGTAGTTACTCGGCATATAAGTTAAAGGAGATAAATCAATGACAAAAAGTATTGCAATAATGCTTTCTATATGCCTTATAGCCGGCATTGCACAATTTGCTTATGCCCAAAACATGGGGCCGAAAATAGGAGACGAGACAGCGCTATATCCATTGAAGAAGAAGTTGATCTCTTATTTCGAACCCGTCAAAGGGAATATCATTTCTGCAGAGGAAGAGATTGTCGAAATAAATATCGGGACATATAAATTTGCGAGGGCTGGCATGAGACTGCATGCATTCAAGGAAGGAGCTGTCTTTGTTCATCCAATTACAAGAAAGCCATTAGGCAGGATTGAGGTGCCAATAGGGACTGTCAGGATAACAGAGGCTCGCCTGGATTATTCTATAGGCGTAATAACAGCAGGAAATCCGGAAGACTTCGTAGATGCAAAGGTCAGGATCTCAGAGAGAGAAATAAGGATCCTATTCTATCAAGGAAATGTCGACTGGTTTTTAGGAGACAGCTATCACCGTATGCTTGAAGAAAGTGGGCGATTTGAGTTAATAGATACCGGCATTGAGACTGACTATATCTCGGAGATAATCTCAGAAGCAAGGGAAAGAGGTGCAGATATAGCATTGATCCTCCAGTCTGAAAGGGCCATCGATCAGATAAGTCTCACTCAGAAGATCTTCTGGGCTGACGATGGGCAGCAAATCTCAGAAAAGACCGTTAATGTCGATATTGCGTATGTCGAAAAATTGAGAGCTGAGTCATGGATACTCGGAGAGAGAGCGAGAAAGGCCCTTCTGTCTCTGCCGTTACCCTTTGAGGTAAGCTCTATTGCCGTAGGCGATATCGATGGCGATGGGGTCGTAAATATAATACTTGCGTCAGGCAACAACATAAAGGTTTATGACTTAGCGAGTGAGCCAGCACTTTTATGGGAGTTTCGGATTCCTTTGACGGATGAGGTGCTTTGGCTTGACACAATAGATGCTAACAAAAATGGAAGAGACGAGATACTTATAACATCTATTCAAGACAGGAGGGTCGTCTCATTCGTATACGAATTCAATCCTCATTTAACGGCAGAGGTAGCGGAGAGGTTTGTTCAGCTTCATGAGGCAAGGAACATCTTTATAAGAAGGCTCGAAACTGAAATAATAGGCCAGGAACATACCCGAAGGGACGGCTTTGTCGGCGACCTGTTTTATATTGTGTACGCCGGAGAAAAATATAAGAGGGGAGAGAACGTTAAACTTTCTGTTGGTATGAATATATACGACTTTCAGCTCGTTAGCTCCCCTGGTGAAAAACAGGCAATTCTGGCATGGGATAGATATGGACATCTGAATCTCTATGACGAAAAGGGCATAGAGATATGGGAAAGTGAGCATGACTTTGGTGGTTTCCTGAGGAGGTTTGAGCGGGAGGCTCCAGCTGCTATAGTTGGCAGGGGGGAGTGGATAGTAAAAGATAGGCTTACTTTAAAGGGCCATGAAGTACTTGTTCCAAAAAGGAGGCCTCTGCTCGGCATAGTAAGAGGACTGGGATATACGGAATCAGAAATAAGGAGTTTGTGGCGGGATGGATACAGAATTAAAGAGAGGACTCTTTTTGGGGGAATAAGCGGAGAGATAGTAGATTATGCTGTTGTTGGCAACAGGGTGATAGTACTTTCAAGGCCTCTACCTCTAAAGGGGTTATTAGATGACATACTACATATACTCCGGGGAAAAAGCCCATCCCTCACAGTCTTGTATGTATTTTCAGCGGAAGGAATATAAAATTTTGGAGAAGGGGGCAATACCGAGACATATAGCCATAATAATGGACGGAAATGGCCGGTGGTCGGAGCTGAGAGGGATTTCGCGATCAGAAGGGCATAAAAGAGGTGCAGAGAACGTAAGAGAGATAGTCAAGGCAGCATTAGAGATAAGATTAGAGATCTTATCCCTTTATGCATTTTCGATAGAAAACTGGATGAGACCTGAAGATGAGATCTCCATCATTATGGATATTCTGGAGTCTAGCTTAACAGAGGAGTTCCCGAATTTCATGAAAGAGGGGATACGGTTTAAAGTGATTGGAGATCGACAGCGATTACATAGAAGTATAAGGGTGTTGATCGAGGACATAGAAGAGGCGACTGCAAATAATAATAATCTAATTCTGCAATGTGCCCTTAGCTACGGTGGAAGGGACGAGATAATAAGGACAGTTAAAAAGGTCTTAAATTTAAATCTCTCTACTGAGGATATTGATGAAAAAGGCATAAGCGAGTTGTTAGACACTAAAGGAATACCAGACCCGGACCTTATAATACGGACGAGCGGAGAACAGAGAGTGAGCAACTTTTTGTTGTGGCAGTCTGCATACTCAGAATTTTACTTTACCGATACCTTATGGCCAGACTTTACAAAGGAAGAATTGATAGAGGCAATCTATCAATACCAGTTGAGAAACAGGCGATTTGGCAGGGTGGAGCTTGGGACGATCAAGTGCATCTGAAACAGGTGATTTCAGTTGTAGTTATACTGCCGCTTTTTTTCCTTTATATAATCAAATTACCTCCCATCTTTTTTCTTATACTCTTAGCTGCTATCTCTGTCGCTGCACAGACTGAATTCCATTCAATGTATAAAGCGAAAGGGCTGATCCCGCTGCTCGGAATCATCGGCGGAAGTATATTTCTTCTCAGCTCTTATCTACTTTTACCGCCTCACAGGGAACCCCTTGATGCACATTTTGTCTTTTTTCACCACTTTATACTCATGCTTCTGTTTATGATACTTTTTTCTGTTCGTCTTTTTTCCGTTCATGATCCTTCATCCGCCTTAAGAGATATATCTCCAGTAATCACAGGTTTTTTATACGTTCCGACACTCCTTCTTGCTCAGTGGTATTTGAGGCTCCATGGATATGAATGGGCAGTCTTCTTGTATGGGTGTGTATGGGTATCAGATATGCTTGCATGCGTTGTTGGAACGAAAATAGGAAAGAGGATGCTTTATAAAAAAGTCAGTCCAAGAAAGACTGTCGAAGGTGCCTTTGGTTCTATAACCGGCAGTATCTTGGCTTCCTTATTGCTTGGGAGTCTGATGTTTGATGAGATTGAAATCCCTACTCTGATATTAATTGGAGGTGCAATCGGCGTAGCAGTCATTGCAGGCGACCTAGTAGAATCCATGTTTAAAAGGGATGCAGGAGTGAAAGACTCCAGCGCCATACTACCTGGACACGGTGGTATTCTTGATAAAATAGACGGCGTCCTGTTTGCAGGACCAATTCTTTGCCTATTAATAATAGTAGTCTTATGAAAAATATCATTATCTTTGGTTCGACAGGCTCTATTGGCAAAAGCGCCCTTGAGGTTATTGCAAGGTTTCCAGAGGAGTTCAAGGTCGTCGGGTTAACGGCGGGCAGAAACATCTCGCTCCTTGCAAGCCAGATAAAACAGTTTCGGCCGGTGGCCGTTGCTGTTTCTGATGAAAAGGCATGCAGTGAACTTAAGACATACCTGAGCAGTCACGATTTACCCAACTGCCCCGGATTAACCTGTGGAACAAAAGGTTTAATTAGTATAGCCGAAATGCAGAATGCCGATATGGTTATATCGGCAATAGTCGGCTCTGCCGGACTCCTGCCGACTATTGCAGCAATCAGGGCAGGAAAGACTATAGCGCTTGCCAATAAAGAGGCGCTTGTGATGGCAGGAGATATTGTCATGTCTTGTGTCAAGCAGCACAATGCAACATTGCTGCCGGTCGACAGTGAACACAGTGCAATATTTCAGTGCATCAGGGGACATAAGATGAACTCCATAAAGAAAATAATACTGACCGCCTCTGGGGGATCGGTTATGGAAAAAACGGTAGAGGAGCTAGAGAACATTACTCCAGAAGACGCACTGAAACATCCCAACTGGAATATGGGCAAAAAGATAACGATAGATTCAGCAACACTCATGAACAAAGGGTTGGAGGTAATAGAGGCGCACTATCTTTTTGAGATGTCTCCAGACAAAATAGATGTCCTTATCCACACTCAAAGCATTATACATTCCATTGTAGAATTCAATGACGGAAGCTATATAGCCCAGCTTTCAAGGGCTGACATGAAGGGGCCTATTGCATATGCCCTTTCCTATCCTGAAAGACTTCAGGATGTCATGGAGCCAATTGAATGGGAGAGGCTTTCAGGACTAACATTCCAGAGACCCGATATCAATACCTTCCCATGTCTCTCCCTTGCTTACTCTGCTTTAAGGGCAGGTGGAACACTACCCGCTGTCCTTAATGCATCTAATGAGATTGCCGTGGCGGCATTTCTCAACGGCAGCATCAATTTCAACAAAATATCTGTTATAATAGAAAAGGTGATGGACTCCCATTATTTACAGCCTGCCACAGAGATTGAGGTTATCTTAGAGGCAGATAGGTGGGCGAGAGAAAAGGCTAGGGAGGAGTTAATTAGATGCTGAGCATTATAGCTGCCATTTTTTTGTTCGGTTTTGTGATATTTATTCATGAGTTAGGACACTTTATACTTGCAAAGATTAACGGAGTCAAGGTCATTACATTTTCGATCGGCTTCGGACCCAAACTTATTAAACATAAGATCGGAGAGACAGAATATGCCTTATCTGCCATTCCGCTTGGCGGATATGTGCAGTTGTTAGGAATGGGAGAAGATGTAGAAGACGAAGCCCTACAAAAACGATCATATAGACACCAGACGATACCTAAACGGGCATCCATAATTGTTGCAGGCTCGTTATTTAATTTTCTGAGCGCCATAGCGATATTCTTTTTTGTAGCGCTCGCAGGGATGCCAGAGCTCTTGCCGGTAGTTGGCGAGGTAATGCCGAATACTCCTGCGGCGGCGGCGATGCTAGCGGTGAATGACAAAATTGTAGAAATAGACGGCGAACCAATAAGGCAATGGGACGAGATGACAGCGATAATCCATCAAAGTGCAGACAGACAACTCGCCTTAACAGTAGAGAGGGATGCAGAATTAATTGCCGTGTCGGTCACTCCCGAAAGCAGAATTGTCAAAGACATGTTCGGAGCAGAAAAAGAGGTAGGCCTCATAGGCATTAAACCATCTGGCGATACCTTTATATTAGAGAAAGGGTTTATTGATGCCATAGTGAGTGCAGTCACGAGGGCAATAGAGATTTCGGTATTAATAATAACATTCATAGCAAAACTGATAATGGCTATAATCCCTTTAGGGGATGCGATTGGAGGTCCGATCTTTATTTTCCAGGTAGCTGAACGACAGGCTGAGGTAGGCATCACTGCCTTCTTTTTGTTTGCAGCATTAATTAGCATAAATTTAGCCATACTAAATCTCTTGCCGATACCTGTACTTGATGGCGGTCACCTTTTATTCCTTGGCATAGAGGCCATAAGGGGGAAGCCGCTTAGCGAAAAGGTACTTACGGTAGCACACTATATTGGATTTTTCTTAATAATTGCCCTGATAGTATTTGCCGTCTACAGTGACATTATGAGGCTCGTTGCAAATGGACCAATGTATTAATTTCAAGAGGAACAATTGAAAAAGATACTTTCGAGGGATGAACTTAAAAAAGAGATAGATACCATTAAGGCCGCAGGAAGGCAGACGGTTTTTACAAACGGTTGTTTTGATATAATACATATTGGGCATATAAGGTACCTGAGAGAGGCCAAAAAATCAGGGGAAGTCCTTATTATAGGGCTTAATTCCGATTCTTCAGTAAGGAGACTGAAACCCTTGAGCTTAAGACCAATAATCCCGGAAACTCAGAGGGCAGAGGTTATAGCCTCTCTTGAGATGGTAGACTATGTAACAATATTTAGTGAAGACACACCTTATGAACTGATCAAATATCTTAGCCCTGATGTCTTAGTAAAAGGCGGGGACTGGAAGAGAGCAGATATCGTCGGTGCCGACATAGTGCCGGAGGTTTATAGTCTTCCTTATATCCACGGCATATCGACGACAGAAATAGTAAAGAAAATAAGAGAGACTCAAGATACTTTTATGTAATTTTCCCAAACAAAAAGCAACTCTGCCGTTGCCTTGAGGTCACCCATGCAATATCTGGCGATATCAACATACCGCCCAGACTCAAATAATCCTTTTACTTCGTAGCCTGTAATTCCATCGGATTTTGGGCTTTTTATGCCGAAGGTCTTACACCACATATCAAGGTTGAATCGTCTCTTTGAAGCGCCATAGAATGTTAATATGTCGAGAAGGTCCATGTGAGTGCTATGATATCTATTAGGCATCAGGTGTCTTGTAGGCTTTACTTTGTTTACAGCAGACCGAACCATAATAAACGGGCAATCAAATGTCCTGCCGTTGAAAGTGATGAATTGGTCATATGCCTTTATGGTGTTCCAGAATTTCTCGATCATTTCCTTCTCTGTCCCAGACTCAAATCTAATGCCGTCTTCTTCAAATTGCAGCAGCGACTCCTCTGAATAAAAATAAACGGCCCCTTTCATCGAGTCTGGATTTAACATCCCGATAGTCACAATTTCCCCTGTCAATGGATAAAATGAGAGGCCTTCTTTGACCAGCTCTTTTTCCTTTTCTGTCTCTGTCCATCGCAGCAGATAATCTTGTGTGGATGAATCGAACGAGCTAAAATCTTTCCCCACTGTTTCGATGTCAAAAATTATTCTGGACATTGCCTTTTTATCTTAACCTTTTTATGCCCCAGTCTTCAAGTTATCGAATTGCTAAAAATTTAGTTGCTCAATAAGCATAGAATTGTATATGCTTTCTAGGAGTAAGGTTGCGAGAATGCAGAAATTTCTATAATTTAAGTAAACTGTTTAAGTAAACTGTGAGAAAGAACCAAAAAAAGAGATGTTGAAGATCGATGAAAAATTAATCAAGAATTTTGACTGGCTAACCCTTGCCATTGTTATAATCCTCTCTGTTGTCGGGATAATGACGATCTACAGTGCGACGAGACCTCCGATAGATATATTGGTGCATTCTGAGTTTTATTTAAAACAGGTGTTGTGGCTTGCAATAGGCATAATCGCTTTATTCATCGTTGTACTCTTTGATTACAGATTGCTGCAGAGATATTCTTATCTTATTTTTGGATTGGGATTAGTCCTTCTCGTAAGCGTCTCTCTTGCAGGCGATGAGCGCATGGGGGCACAGAGATGGCTGAGTATAGGGCCCATTTCATTTCAGCCCTCTGAGCTTCTTAGGGTGTTTTTTATAATCGGGGTTTCCTCTTACCTGATACATATCAGCCAGTATTTAAAGGAGAAGATTTCTATAAAGAGTGTGCTAATATTTGCGATACTCCCTGCAATATTTGTAATACTTCCTGTAGCATTATTGATTAAACAGCCTGATTTGGGTACCGCCATACTTTTGGCCTCTTTATTTGTGATCCTGTTAGTCTTCAAAGGGATAATAAGCAAAAAGGCTATAGCATTTACTTTGATTGTTGGATTTATCTCGATTCCCTTTCTTGGACATATCCTCTGGGAAGGACTTAGGGATCATCAAAGAAACCGCCTGATCGTCTTTCTTAATCCAGCCATAGATCCAACAGGTATAGGTTGGCAGGTTAATCAGTCAAAGATAGCCATAGGGTCTGGAGGTTTTTCGGGCAAGGGTTTTTTAGAAGGAACACAGGGTCCATTACGATTTTTACCAGAGAGACATACAGATTTTATATTCCCTGTCTTCGCTGAAGAGTGGGGCTTTATAGGAAGTATTGTGCTCCTTAGTCTCTTTTTAGTCTTGTTTTTACGCGGGTTAGATACGGCTGTCAAAGCAAGGGACAATTTTGGAAGGTTGGTCGCTTTCGGCATAACTGCCATGTTTTTTATATATTTTTGTGTAAATATTGGCATGACCGTTGGTCTGATGCCAGTGGTGGGCATACCGTTGCCTTTTATTAGCTATGGGGGAACGGCGCTCCTTAGTAATTTCATAGCAGCGGGCATATTAATAAATATCAGGGCGAGGAGGTTTGAGTTTTTTTATCCTCCACAGAACCGGACTTGAAGATTTCCTTCATCCGGCTCTTCAGGAACACATCCTCAATGCGAGTATAGAGTATAGAGTATAGAGTATAGAGTTGTGGTTTACGGTATCAAAGAATTTCTCAATATCCATATCCACTACATAGTTGACTGGCTTGGTCATTATGGTCTTATCCAGCACTTCTAAGGCATCGTGGCAACTCCTCTGGGGACGAAACCCAAAAGATACATCTACAAAGTCAACCTCCCAGATTGCTTCAAGAATCCTCTTTATCCCCATCTATGAGGACTTTATCCTCTGCCGAGGGAATGCCAAGCGGCCTTTTCTTCCCGCCTCCTCGATGCTGCCTCGGCAAGATCAGCAAGTCAGGTCCTGTCCTTGCGGATCGCTGGGTTTACCACCTCGAACCGCTGATCATCGGGATAGGTGAACTCGCCAGAGCGGATCCAGGTCAAGATCGTCTGAACAGGGTGCTGGTTCACGGAATATTTCACGATTGCCATGACTCTATGTCGTCATTCTCCATTCTGTGTCGGCCTAACGACCAAGCTCACCGGCGTCTAAAAGCAGAGCGACGAATGAGCGGCGCTTTTAGCCGTCCGGTGCAGCGACTTGTTCGGTGTTTTTATTTCTTAGAGTCATTGCTCTCCGGCTTATTTCCTCAAGACTTAGCTCCTCATCTATGTCTTGGTCTTGCCTCCATTTGGTGTAATCGAATGGTTCTCTTTGAATAAGTGCAACGAAGCGCTCCGCTTCAATATCGCCAAGATGCTGCGCAAGAACTTGAA
>JAJOKM010000122.1 GCA_021129835.1 Thermodesulfovibrionales bacterium
TTCGAGGTTCGAGGTTCACGATAAAAAAGGTTCCACGTTCACAGTTCACGGTTCACAGTTCACAGTTTACGTTAACTGATAACTGATAACTATCTTTTATAACCGTGAACCCGTGAACCTGAGTAGTTACAAATACTTTAGGCACTTTAAATACTTTAGGCACTTGTTTATGGAGCTCAGTCATCGAACAATATGAAATCCGACAGTCTTATTAGTGATATAAAGGCAAAGATAGATATAGTTGATCTGGTATCTGAGCATCTGGACTTAAAGCGAGCAGGCCAGAACTATAAAGGGTTGTGTCCTTTTCACCTAGAAAAAACTCCCTCCTTTACGGTAAGCCAATCAAAGCAGATATTTCATTGCTTCGGATGCAGCAAGGGCGGTGATATATTTACCTTTGTAATGGAACACGAAAATATGACCTTCTCAGAGTCCATCTCGTATTTAGCTGATAAGGCAGGACTAAAAATAGAAGACTTCCAGATAGGGAGCAAGGCCACTAAAGGCGCAAAAGAGGGTTTATTTGCTATCTACAAGGAGGCTACCGCCTTTTTTAAGGATAACTTAAGGAGATCTAATCGAGCCATCGCATATCTGAAACAGAGAGGACTAACCAGTGAGACTATAGAGGAGTTTTCTATCGGCTATAGTAAAGGAGAAAGGGATCTCTTATTTAATCACCTTAAGAGACAGGGGTTTCCACTGGAACATATAAAGGCATCGGGCATTGTGTATTTTGACAAGGATGTTCCTTATGACTTTTTCAGAGAGAGGCTAATGTTTCCGATATTCGACCTTCAGGGAAGGGTAGTCGCCTTCGGGGGCAGGACATTGTCTGCCTTAAAAGATCTGCCTAAATATATAAACTCTCCTGATAGCATTATCTTCAAAAAGGGTGAATTTAGCTACGGGCTTAATATTGCAAAAAAATTCATAATCCAGAAAGATTACTCAAATATCGTAGAGGGTTATATCGATGTGCTAATATGCCACCAGTATGGATTCGGCAATGTCATTGCCCCTCTTGGAACTGCCCTCACCTCCGGGCAGGCGAGAAAGATCAAGAGATTTTCTAATAATCTGCTTCTGATATTCGATGGTGATTTCGCTGGAGTATCGGCAGCAAAGAGGGCAATCGAGCTCTGCAGCAAAGAGGGCATGACTGCAAAGGTGCTCCTCCTGCCAGAAGGTAAAGACCCAGACACATTTATACGAGAGAATGGAGAAGAATATTTCAAGAGATATATAGGTAGGGCTATTTCGCCGGTGGAGTTTTTGGTGAATGCCTCCGGAGAAAACAAGCTTGATGCTGTCAGGCATGTTCTGCATCTAATATCGTCCTGTCCAGATCCGCTGCAGAGGGATAAAAATATACAGGAGCTATCAGATAGGTCAAAAATAAACGAAATAGCGCTCAGGGAAGAACTGGGTAATATTAGTCAGAGGGCAGCGAAGACAGGAGTCTTAGCCAGCCCTCTCTCTAAAATTTCTCAAAGAGAGCCCTTAAAAGTGCATGAAATAAAAAATGAAGAGAGAATACTCTTGAATATTTCCCTTTTGATGCCTGAAAAGGCAAATAGCATCGCATGCCACCTTGACCCCGGAGCTATTGATGACCCTGTTATCAAAGGAATATTCGAGAAGATGAAGATATCTATAACCAGTAACGCCGCTGAAGAGGGATACCCATCTATCGAAGGGTTAATGGCTATCTGCAGCGGAGAAGAACAAAAAGTGATAACCATGCTTTCGACAAAGTCAGAATTCGATGAAGAAAAGATAGATGAAAACATAAAAGACTGTTTTAAGAAAATCGCCTTAAAACAGATAGAGAGACAGATTAGAGAAGCAGGGCAGAGAAAAGACGAAAGACTTTTATCTTCTTTGATTATGTCTCGCAAAAATCTTCTCGAAAAGCCTGTGCCTCAATAACCGAGCGCCCATTTCATCCCTTTCAGGGTATGGCGCCAGCGCCGAATTTTTCTTAATGATATACCTGTTCCCCCTCCAGACAACTGTATTGCTTAAAATCGGGATGAACCATATAACTCCTAAGAAGAGATCTTTTGCTGGTGATAAAAGATAAAGCAAAGGATTTATTTTGAAGCCTACCTTTTTCCCGATGTAAAAATCACTAATACTTTTGGCAAAACATACGAAGAGCGCAAAAAACATGGTTATTTTTGTAGGCTCCAGTATAAGTATTAGAAGGAAAGAGACAAAGACAGGATTACTTATTGGTTCAGAGAAATATTTAACGCCGCAGATTTTCCATCTGAGCTTCCCCCATCGAGTATGCCTGCTAAGAAATCTGCTAATACCCCATGATGTATTCACATTATCTATTATATAGCTCGACAGAACAACCTTCTTGCCCAGTTTATGCATCTCCTTTCCCATGATGTAGTCCTCCGCAAGGAAATCCTTTACTGCTTCTAATCCGCCAATAACCTCAAGATCTCTCTTTCTCATAAGCATCGATTTCCCTACTGCACAAGGCATCTTTAGAAACCTATCGAGAAAACAGACACCTCCTACGACGAAGGAATTCATATGGATATTTTCAAACAGAGAGCCGATGGTCCGCCCTCCCGTCCCTCTAATCAGATTGCTTACGAGGCCAACATCTGGGTCTCGTATATGTCCTGCCACCTCTTTCAGATAGTCTTTACTAACCATCACATTGCTGTCGCTTATCAGTATATGTTGGTATCTCGAAACATTATATGCCGAAATAAGATTATTGACTTTTGGATTGAGCCCGATATTGCAATTTTTAACTATGATCGAGATGTTTTTTTCAGGGTGTTTATTTTTTACACTTAACACCACATTATAGGCAGGGTCATCGTAATCTTGAATGGCAAATATAATTTCGTATTCAGGATAGTCCAGATTACAGAAGCTCTCTATATTGTCAAATAAATTGCCATCCATGCCTTTAAGTGGCTTAAGGATCGAGATTGGGGTGAATAGGTCTTCGGTTTGAGTGGCAGGCAAAGAACAGTTAACAGCTTCTTTATTGTCTGCTTTTTCTCCGCTGCATACTGCATACTGTTTGCTACCTGTTTTCTTAAGAGTTGAGCGGACTGCCAATATCAGAAACATTTGATAGATAAGCCCAAGCACTGCTATTGCACCGAGGATCCAGAATATCCCCATATCTCTACTCCTACTTTTCTAAAGGGTATTATAGCAACTATTTAATAGTATAGCTTATTTTTAATAAAAAAGGATTAGCGGTTATTCCTCTTGAGCATCTCAGAAAGGGCTATAGGCCATTTATCAGAGACGATCTGTTTGAGTGGGACAGGCATTCTTCGTCTCCAACTGGGATACGAATCGATTACACCAGGCATATTTTGTTGGTCAAGTATACCGACGATATCATCGAGGCTTACGGATAGTAATTTGCAAGGGGCGGCAGCAAGATACTCATATATGGCAAGGCATAGCTCTGGGGTCATCGCGGATGTTATTTCGGGGTCTGATGAAAAATCATCTGAGACGATCCCGTGAGTCCTGAGGGCATTCAGGAGGAGCGCCTTGTCCCTCTCTCTGTTACCATTGTCTCTCTGGTAACTCTCTTCATCAGGGTATATATTCAATTGCCTCTTTACTGCTATATCACGCCCTGCCCAATAGCCATATATTGTCGGTAAATCATGAGTGGTTATGGCACACAATGCAACCTCTGGATACATGCCGGGCAGAGTAAAGGATGCGGCAGGATAGTCCCTCTCGAAGTAGAGGAGTCTATAAGAGAGCATCTGAAATCTTGCCAATTCTTCTCGAACATTTTCTCCTATCGTCCCGAGATCCTCAGCAATAACCATCGTCTTATTCCTTCTGCTCTCTAAGGCGACTATCCTCAAAATGTCTTCTGAAGGGTATTCTACATATGTCCCTTCTGAAGGAGACATACCGTGCGGTACCCAGAAGAGCCTGAATATGCCAAGTGCATGGTCTATTCTCAGTGCGCCACAATATTTCATATTCTTTCTTATTGTCTGGATAAGAAGTTCATATCCAGTCTCTTTCAGTTTTTCAGGAATAAGTGGAGGGAATCCCCAATTCTGTCCATTTATATTAAAATCATCAGGTGGCGCGCCAGCAGTTACTCCATCTGCAGTGACATCCTGCGACATCCATGCATCGCTCCCGCCACTATTAGAGCCGATAGCAAGGTCATGGTATATGCCAACGGACATTCCCTCGCTCCTTGCCTGTTCAGAGATCTCTTTCAACTGCTCTTCGATGAGCCATTGGAGATATTTATAAAAGAGGATCTCTTTTCCGTAGAGCCTCTTGGCCTTGGTGACCGAATTGCTTGACGGGGTGCGATATTCTGCAGGCCACTCCTGCCACTTTTCCGGTAAATAAGCAGAGCATGGGTGAGTGTTATGCGTCAACGCCATATATGTTGCAAAGGATTCGAGACTGCTTCCTTCTTCTAATATATATTTTTTGAACTCTTTGCCACGATCTGAGTTTTGCTCGTAGTGATCTTTTAAAAAATACTCGAAGGCATGCCTTAAGATCGTCCTTTTAATAAAGGCAATCCTCTCATAGTTGATGAGGTCTCTTTCTTTAATGTCATTTAGCTCTTTTTTGAAGACCTCAATAATTTCCGATGCGCCGGCGTGCCCTGCAACTTCGGCGACGTTTTCGATATCAAGATAGATAAAATTTTTGTAGAGTCTGCTTATTGGCGAGTATGGACTTATACCAAAAGGTTTTCTGTTTGGGATGGAGTGCAGCGGATTGATTCCAACAAACCCGCCTCCAAGCTCAGCAGTCCACCTAACAATCTCTTTCAGGTCGGCAAAATCACCAACACCCCAATTCCGGTCTGAATGTATAGAATAAAGGTTAAGAGAGATCCCCCACCCTTTTTCTTTCTCTGATCCAGGTGGTATATAGCAAGTATCAGGAGTAATGGCAATATTCGTCTTACCTATAAGTTCAGTCTCCAGACCTTTGCAGGTCACACTTGCTGAATAATGCCCTATAGGATATGGCGATGGTGGATTTGGTCTGCAGACCAGGTCTGTCTTTATGTATCTTACGCCATCTATCCATTGCTCCGCCGAAATAACCATCGCCTTTCCCGAAAGCGTAAAGTCGTCCCTCAATCCATTTTCATCTTCTATATACCATGAAATAGAGAACTCACCTTCCTCTCCCTCATTAATAGGTATGTAAACAGGAATTGTCAGAGGCTGATTATTTACTGATATAACCATTGCAGGCTCGATAAATTTGCTCCATGGCCATGACTTTCGCTCATTAATCTCTCTCTCTATGTCCCAAACAGAGTCAACCTTTAGCCTCATCGCCCTCAAGATAGCCCTTTTGGTCTCTATCGAGGCGACATGTTTATTGCCGGGGATGTCCCAGTATTCAGAGACGATCCCGCACATAACTGACAATTCATTTATCAAGTCGTCGTAAGAGCGCATAATTAATGTTTCCCTATTTCGCCATCTACCCCAGGAATTTTCTGGTTCTTTGTCATTTTGTGTGAAGAAGGCCGCACGGGCCTCATGGTAATTTAAATTCTCAGGCAGAACTCATAAACTTGACCCACTCTAAACACTCAAAGGCAAGTTTATCAAGATAAGATGGATCTCCTGTAATGTCGCCAAGTTTTAATATCTCGCGATCTTCCTCCCTCGCTAAAAAATACCTTTGCACTTCGCAGATAGTTATGACATGATCTCTGGCGGCGCTAAATGCATCTTCTTTCACCCTAAATGTGATATAAATTTTGCCCGCATCCACCACATAATCTGGTATATTATTCTTATAAAACTCCAACAGTTTTTGTTTGATATATTCTGGAGCCTGTCTCATAGTGTATTTTGCTACATCCTGTCTGCAAGCAGGCACCACTTAACATCGAAGACCATCTCAAAAGTCGTGCCTACCCCCACTTTGCTCTCTACCTTTAACTCTCCAAGATGCTCTGAAACGACCTGCTTCACCAGGGGAAGTCCCATCCCAAAACCACCGGCCTTTGTGCTGTAAAGCGGGTCGTATATCCTACTGATATCTGCTTCAGAAATCCCGTAACCGGTATCAGAAATCGAGATGCTAACTTTATCGTCTGCCCCGAAAGTCTTTACATCTATAGTGCCATCTTTAGGTGTTGCATCAATAGCGTTTCTTAGTAAATGAAAAAGGCTAACCCTCAACAGTCCCTTTTGCATATTTATTCTTAGGGGTTCTTCATTAAAGTCCGTTCTTAAATGGACCCCTTTTTTGGAGAGTTCTCCACCAATGGATGAGACAACAGATTTGGCAACCTCATTAATATCTTCGTATTTGAACATCCTCTGCCGCGCTTTACGCATGTTTCCAAAATTTGATACAATGTCTTCGAGTCTGTTACATTCTTCAAATATATCTTGAATGCCCTCTTCCACTCCCTTCGGCAGCTCCACTTTATATTTTTCGAGTTTATTGATAATTCGCTTAGAGTTACACCCTATTACTATAACAGGGTTTCTTATGCTATCTGCCACTTTCAGGCTCATTAATGTCGTGGTTCTCTCTGCCCCGAGTTGTTCCATTTCACCGATAAGGGTCATCGTATCTTTACTGATATCTTCGATCTTTTTCTTGCCATCGAGCATTGTGAGATGCATTCGGTATGTCCCGAGAAATGTGAGATGTGCCAGGGCAATTCCGAAAAGAGACAAGGTATTAATACTTCCTGGGACTGCATCGAAGTGCACCCACATATGGAGGTTGCCGGTCATTGTGAGGATATGCAAAAGGAGTTGACCAGACGTTCTGGAGATAGAGTACATAACATAAATCGCCGAGACTACTACCATATGATACCATACTGCATTTTCCTTATCTGCTTTATACAGCTTGATGCTTTCAGCGAGACACAAGACTGCAAACACTACAAATGCGATTACCCCTGCCATATCTGAAATTAACAGGGGCATGACGGGCAAAAGGACTGCTGCGGAGACCAGGGGCTCCTCTTTCTGTCGTCTCGCGACCTGCTGTAATTGCGAATGCTCTCTAAGCCCCATATAAAACAATATCAGTGCGACGACAAGAAATATCTGCTCAAGATGTGTAAAATAAAGAAAAAAGTCAATAGTATCGTCAATCACAACGACTCTTTTAAAAAATTGCCATCCTTCTACCTCATGCACTATTGTTATCGCTCCAAATGCCTTCTCTCCCAGTCGGCCTGTGAAGACAATTATATTCCATATACTAAAGATGAACATAGCAGAAACGAAATAACGCCAACCTTTCTGTTTATGCAGATTGCTGCGCATCATGAGAACTATTACGACGGTATGTGCGGCAAAGAAGAAAGCACGTGCCACCACGTTGACATATTCACCTGGGTATGCATGGGGGACAAATGCCCATGCAGTAGAGGGTGTCAAGAGAAATAAGAGAGTCAGGAAAAGTAATTGCACACAGCTATTGTAAAACTTTATGATTCGATATGTAAATGTCAATATAATTTTGACAGCAATTCTCGGTAATATAGGCAAAAATGCAAACAAATAGGGTATAATTATTCAGTTCCATAAATAGAATGTGGAGGATGGTGTATGAAAAAATTTCTGATTTTGGCGCTTATGATATCTGTCTTTGCTGCTTCATGCGCGGTAAGGGATATAGATCCGATATCAAAAGACTCTAAGCTAGCAGTTGAGGCATTTGCCCTGGCCGAGACGATACGAGAGGCATATATAAGGAATGACATGGTGACCATCGAAAAAAACACAACAAGGGCAGGTTTCAGGACAATCAGTGATGTGATTAGAGACTTTGATTCTGCTGAATTGACGTTTAATCCTGTTCTGGTAAAAATAGAAGGCGACATTATTCATCTACAGCTTTTATGGGCTGGGACCTGGCAAAAAGATGGGAAAACCACCGAAGAGATGGGCAGAACAGTATTTATCTTGAAGGACAGGCCGCTTAAATTAGACAGCATATTGAGAACAAATCCATTTAAATATCCAGAATAATCATCCTGCCTACTCGGGCGTGTCGCCTGTCTGCGTGTTTGCCTGTGCATAGCGCACGCAGACAGGGGGGAATTTATAAATAAAGTAACTATTCAGGTTGTTAAGTTCACCCCGTTAGATAACAAACGTCTAACAGAGGTTACTCCATTTAATAGCAAATATCTAACGGGGTTCACGATTTACGTTAACTGATAACTGGCAACTGATAACTGATAACTATTCCTTATAACCTTGAACCTGAGTAGTTCCCGAATAAATCCATTTTCTATCTCTATTTTTCGGAGTTATTTACACGAGCTGCATGTACTTGAACTACATGATGAACATCCTGAGGATGTTGGGTTTTCTACTCCACTCATTCCGAATACAGACATTTTCTTGTTGGTATTTTTTGATTCACATTTTGAGCATGTTATTTCTTGATTGCCAAAAACGAGCTTCTCAAATTCCTGTCCGCATTCACCACATTTGTATTCAAAGATTGGCATTACATGTCCTCCTGGTGTATACTTATTATGCTTTACTTACTTGCCCCACCATAGCCTAACCAGACTTCCAGAATTATAATAAAGTACGATCTAATTGAAGTTCTTGTAAAAATTTTTATTAGTCATTCCCTTAGTATAGCATGGTATGTTTAGAGCAGTAAACATTTTTTAGAGAAACCTACATGTGCCTTCAGCACACAAAAGGGGGATGAAAATGTCATTTCGAGCCCAGAGGGCGTGGCAATCCCGCCCCGATTGCTTCACTTCGTTCGCAATAACAAGTGGAGAGCAATAACAAAAAAGGCTCCTCGCTATTTTATGTGGGTAACTTCTTTGGTTCTTTCTTATTTTAAG
>JAJOKM010000109.1 GCA_021129835.1 Thermodesulfovibrionales bacterium
CCCAAAAATGTCACCCCGAGCGACACGAGGGGTCTTATAACTCATTGATAGTAAAAGATTCCTTACTTCGTTCGGAATGACAAACAGAGACTTTTGCAAGGGCTTCATCTGTGTAACTATTCTAAAATGTAATAAGGTATAATAAACAGTGTAACAAGGGGGAAATTAATGAAGGTAATAATAGAAAAAGATGAATTACAGAGAAGATTATCTGATATTCAGAGCATAGTAGAAAAGAGAGACACAATCCCTATTCTAAGCCACTTTTTATTATCGGTAGAGAAGGAAAATTCATATATTATAGCTACAGATGCTGAAATGGCCATTAAAGAGCCAATTACACTTAATGCAGTAGAGACAGGCAGCATATGCATTCCTGCAAAAAGGTTGTTCGAAATAGTGAGAGAATTAGAAGATAAAATAATACTTGAGTCTGTTGACTCTGAGTGGGTGAAGATTAGATCAGGAAAGAGTTCTTTTCGCCTGGCATGTCTCTCCGCTTTAAACTTTCCCGGGTGGCTATCGATTGAAGGTGCTGAAGAAATGGATATCGTATCGTCATTGCTTTTTGAGATGATAAATAAAACGATATATGCAGCAAGCGAGTCTACACATCAAATGTTTAATAATATCCTTTTTCATATAAAAACCGACATGTCTGGCACTGAGCAGACAGGTGGAATAGCAGTAATGGTTGGTACAGATGGACATAGGTTGGCCATTTCTGAAAAAGCTATAAGGAGTTCTTTTAAGGAAGACAAAAAAATAATTATCTCAAAAAAATCTATGGCTGAGTTAAAAAAATTTATAAGTGATGGTGAAAAGGTTATAAATATAGCTTTAGGGGGAAATTACATTCTTTTCAGTATTGATGGCAAACAGTTTTCGGTAAGGTTAATAGAGGGAACATATCCCGATTATAAGAAGACGATACCATTAGGAAATGAGAAAATATTAAGTGTGAGCAAAGATGCCTTAATGAAATCTTTGAGAAGGGTCTCAGTGATAAACAGGGAAAAGAGCAATACGGTGAAGGTAGACATTAATCCTAATAATATACCGAATAGTATGGTTATTTCCTCTTTAAATCCTAACATCGGAGAGGCGAATGAAGAGATTGATGTGAGCTATTCAGGAGAAGCAATGACAATATTTTTCAATGCAAGATATATATTAGAAGCGATGGGCGTTATGTCATCTGAAAGGATCGTCTTTAAGCTTGACGGACCTCTGGGTGCTGCCTTGGTAATGGAAGACAGAAAAGAAGACTATAGATGTGTAATAATGCCAATGAGGGAATGACGACTGTGGATAACTACACTTTTGGGAGAATAACCAAAAAATATAAAGGAGGATGAAATTATCACGCATACAGAAGTAGGTGGCGAAGTAGAAGAATATGGAGTAGAGGCAATAAAGGTATTAAAGGGGCTTTCTGCTGTAAGGATGAGACCCGCGATGTACATTGGTTCCACAGGGATAGAGGGGTTGCATCACCTGATATATGAGGTGGTTGACAACAGTGTAGATGAAGCCCTTGCAGGGCACTGCACAAAAATTGATGTTGTTCTTCATCAGGATGGTAGTTGCACAGTAATAGACAATGGGAGGGGTATTCCCACGGAGATATTACCGGGAGATAGCAAAGGCAGAACGGCCGCAGAAGTAGTGCTTACAGAGCTCCATGCAGGAGGTAAATTTGAGTCGAAGGCATATAAAAACTCTGGGGGACTTCATGGAGTTGGGATATCCGTTGTAAATGCCCTTTCTGAATGGCTAAAAATCGAAATAAAACAGAAAGGCAGTGTGTGGCAACAGAGATTTGAGAGAGGAAAGGTAAAGGAAACTTTAACTTATATAGGTGAGACAATAGATAGGGGAACAAGGATAACCTTTAAGCCCGACCCCGAGATATTTGAGACTACGGAGTTTAATTATGATCTGCTTTTTCAACGTCTAAGAGAGTTATCATTTTTAAACAAGGGACTCCAGATAACTATATCAGATGAAAAGACATCAAAAGGGCGACTCTTTCATTATGAGGGGGGAATTGTATCTTTTGTGGAACACCTGAATAAAAATAAGACCCCTATTCATCCCAAGCCCATATATATACATGGCGAAAGAGAAGGGATTTTTGCTGAAATAGCCCTTCAGTACAACGACGGATATACCGAAAATATATACACATTTGCTAATAATATAAACACAAGGGAGGGGGGAACGCACTTAATAGGATTTAAATCCGCCCTAACAAGGACATCGAACAGCTACGGCACATCATTTGGTATTTTAAAGAGTGGAAAGGAGAGCATTTCAGGAGAGGATATAAGGGAAGGACTTGCAGCAGTTGTGAGTGTGAGACTTCCTAATCCACAGTTTGAAGGGCAGACGAAAATGAAATTAGGAAATAGCGAAGTTAAAGGAGTGGTTGAATCAATAATAAATGATGTCTTATCTTCATTTTTTGAAGAAAACCCTTCTATTGCAAAAAAGATTATAGATAAAGCCATACAAGCATCACGGGCAAGGGATGCCGCCAGGAAGGCAAGAGAGTTGACAAGAAGGAAAGGGGCATTAGAAGGCACTGGGCTGCCAGGCAAACTGGCTGACTGTTCTGAAAAAGACCCTTCAAGGTCTGAAATATTTATTGTCGAGGGAGATTCTGCTGGAGGCTCTGCAAAACAGGGAAGGGACAGACGCTTTCAGGCAATATTACCAATAAGAGGGAAGATACTCAATGTAGAAAAGGCTCGATTTGATAAAATGCTTTCCTCCGATGAAATAAAGACATTAATAACGGCGATCGGAACAGGCATAGGACCAGGCGAATTCGATGTAACAAGGTCCCGCTATCACAAAATAATAGTCATGACAGATGCCGATGTGGATGGCGCTCACATTAGGACACTACTTTTGACATTCTTTTATAGGCAGATGCCAGAACTAATCGAGAGTGGATACCTGTATATTACTCAACCGCCCTTATTCAGGATAAAAAAAGGAAAAAAAGAGAGGTATGTACAGAAAGAGACGGAATTAATGGAGATGATTCTTGAACTTGCCGCAGAAGATATTCAGGTATTTACTCCTATTGAGGTTATCGGCGGCAAAAAACTTGTTCTCCTTTTTAAAAAGATTTCTGCCTATGAGAGACTAATAGAGTGGTTTAATAAGAGACGAAGAGATCCCGAAATTGTCACTCTTCTTTTAAAGGAAGGAGTAAAGAAAGAAAATTTTAGACAGAAGGAATCAGTTGAGAGTCTTTTGCAAAAAATAAAGGAGAATATTACAAACATAAGGCATGGAGAGATACTCTTTGACGAGGAACACAATACATATTCAGTAGAAATAAAGCGCCATAACTACAGGATTGATCTTTCAGTGTTATTCATTCTATCACCGGAGTTCAAGGAAATTTCAGATTTATATGAAGAAATAACAAAGATACTTGGCAGACCACCTTACAGACTGAATATAAAGAAAGAGACAAAGGAAAAAACCTCTTTAAAAGAGTTATTAGATGCTGCAATAGATGCTACCAAAAAAAGGCTGAACATACAGAGATATAAGGGACTTGGAGAGATGAATCCAGAGCAGTTATGGGAGACGACAATGGACATAGGAAAGAGGACTCTACTCCAAGTTGCAGTAGAAGATTCGGTCAATGCCGATGAAACATTTGATATGCTTATGGGTGAGCATGTTGAGCCGAGGAAGGAGTTCATAGTTAAACATGCCCTTGAGGCGAGACATATCGATATTTAAATGCCTATTTGGGTTTTGAGTTTTTAAAAACCACCGCTTTTTTAGGTTTACTGTCTTCAACTCAAAACCCAAAACTTATAACTCAAAACTATCTTATTTTTTACTACATCGCTTAGCGGAATACATTTCTTTGTCTGCTGCTGCGATGAGCCCCTTTTCATTTATGCTGTCGAAGGGATAGGTAGCCACTCCAATACTTAAAAAAGTAGAGACGAAATCCTTTCCGGTTAAAGCGAAGAGTTTTGTTCTTAGCTTTTCATGAATCCTCTCAGCCATGGTCAGTGCGCCATTTCTAGGGGTATTAGGTAAGATCACCAAGAACTCATCTCCACCGTAGCGGCCGACGGAATCCCCATCCCTCAAAGAGCCTTTTACAAGAGAGGCTATATGTTTTAGGGCTTTATCTCCCACTATATGACCATAAGTATCGTTGATCTCTTTCAAATTATCTACATCTAATATCATTATAGAGAAGACATCCGCCCTTCTTTTAGCCCTCTTAGTCTCATAGGTCAAAATCTCATTAATTCGTCGGTGGTTAAATATATCGGTTAAGCCATCTTTGAAGGCCAATTCCATGGTCTTTTTGTAGAGACGACTGATCTCTTCCTCTGCCTTTTTCCTTCTCGTGATGTCTCTTATAACACCTTCGTATCCGGAAACTTTTCCATCTCTATCTTTCCTTGTGTTGGCTGTGATCGAGACATAGACAATAGTCCCGTCGCTCTTTTTAAATTGGACTTCATAGTCTGCGACAAAGCCATCTCTCTCTATTGCTTCTCGAAACTTCTTTCTGTCTTCTGGGTCGGCATATAAATCTCTTGCTATATCCAGCTTTAGTAGTTCTTCTCTGCTATACCCAAAGATAGTAGTCCCTGCTTCATTGACATCGATGAACCTTCCTTCGATATCCGAGAGATAGAAAAAATCCTTTGATTTTTCAAATATCCTCTTATATTTTTCTCTTGACTCCTTTAATGTCTCCTCTAATTCCTTCCGCTCGGTGATATTATTAATATAGATTAGTAATTCAGGGGTTTTCGCGTATTCAGTTGTAGCAACTCGTTTATTCACCCAGATGACCCTGTTATCTCTGGTTAGACCCCTACATTCGTAGTACAAGGGTAATTCTTCCTTTTTTAGCTCAGCTTTACTCCACCACACCTCTTTGGCAGCCTCCCTGTCTTCAGGGTGTATGAGGTTCAGGGCATTCATGCCTATTGCTTCTCCTTTGGTGTAGCCAAAAATTTCTGAAAATTTCTTATTCACAAAGTTTATTTCTCTGTTCTGGCAGGTATAGATACCAATGGGAGAGTCTTCTATGAATTTAATGTAATTGTCCGTAGTCTTTCTCTCTCTGGCTATAACATCCAAGAACAAGTGAGCACCTCTGTGGCCTATAATCTGGATATCATCTGGTTTGGACTGGGTGAGCTCATTGTAGATTGACTGCTCACCTGTCAACTCTATGATAACAGACAGCCCTTCCAGGGCGTAAAAATCTTTATAGTCATTTGTGATATAGATTTTTTTCTCTCTGGAAGAGATAATTCCTGGGGCGTCTTGGTTAAGGTCTGCTACTCCTACAATTTCTATATTCAACTCCTCAAGTGTTGCCATCTCCAGGAATTCGTAACAGCGATTTCCACCGCCAACAATAGCTACTCGCATTGGTTTTCCTTTTTGCACTCTCTCTTCCTCCTCTCCCGCACTCATCATGACAGTTACCAGTTAAAAACCGATAACCGCAAACCGATAACCGTGCCTTGAGTGTAAGGCTGCAGGCGAATTAAACCCACTTATTATGTAATAACATATTATGATGAAGTTGTCAAAAACCTTAAAAAATAAAAGCATTTTTTCGTCATTCCGGCGGAACCATTCTCAAAGGCAGATTCCGACTTGTCCTGTCATTCCGACTTGTTCGGAATCTGTCTTGTCTCTAAGAAGGATTTCCGGCAAGGAATTAACAAGTAACCGAAATTTAACCGAATGGTCACATTACTGTAACAATAAAGTGTTCTGTCTTGTTGTAAAATAAAGGTATTACGATTCAAAATCAGAAATTGGTTAAAGCGACAAAGATTCAAGGAGACATAATAGGGTGATTTTCTGTAGGGTAATACACCATGTCCCGGGACGCATCAAGATAGAGATACCATCTATAAAGGGTCTCTCGGAGGAGAATTTAGTGCAAGCGTCAAAAGGATTATCAGTTCCAGAGGGAATAAAAAATATTCGTCCCAATCCCTTTACAGGGAGAGTGGTAATTACCTATGAGCCAGAGAAGATAAATATTATGAAATACATAAAGGCCATGGCATCTAATTTAGAGGTATAAAGGCTTGTTAAGGGGTAAAAACAGGGAAATAGCATGAAATGCCCACACTTAATAAAGGGGTTAACATTTGTCTGTAAGGCCGGAGATAAACCATATGCGCCGACGCCCTTTCAACTTCAACAATATTGTAAAGGCAAGGAACATAAAAAATGCCCTTTATTGACAGTCCCAAAAAAACCGCCGCTCTTTGCTGTCAAAAATAAAGATACAACAAGAGATTGCGGATTAAAGTAATATCGTTCAAGCTTACCTGTAAAAGTTGCGAATTTATGTAATGGCAAATCCTTAGGCCTGGCTTGTTTTGCTGTAGTAATCTGGTATAATAGGTATTATGCCAGATGGAGGCGTGAAAAATGGAGAAAAACATAATGGTCAAGATAAATGACCTCGATTTTTATTATGCAGGAAAAATCCAAGCCCTTAAAAATATAAATGCATCCTTTTATAAGAATAAGGTTACTGCCCTGATAGGGCCTTCTGGGTGTGGAAAGACCACGCTTTTGAGGTGTTTTAACAGGATGCACGACCTGTATCCGGACAATAGATATGAAGGCGAAATACTCATCGACGGCAAGAATATACTCTCAAGAGAGGTTGACCCTATTGACCTCAGGAGTCGTATCGGTATGGTCTTTCAGAGGCCGACACCATTTCCGACGACTATATTTGAGAATATAGCATATGGTCTCAGACTAAAAGGTATTAAAAAAAGGGCAAAACTATCGGAACTGATCGAAAGGGCGTTAATGCAAGCAGCGCTCTGGGAGGAGGTTAAAGAAAAGTTAAAAGTTAACGCCTATAATCTTTCAGGAGGACAGCAGCAGAGGCTCTGTATTGCGAGGGCGCTGGCTGTTGAACCAGAGGCCCTGATTTTTGACGAACCCACCTCTGCACTCGACCCTATATCTACTGCAAAGATAGAAGAGCTTCTTATAACCTTAAAGGAAGCAGTTACCATAATTATAGTCACGCATAATATGCAGCAAGCAGCAAGAATATCTGACTGGACCGGATTTATGGTGCTTGGAGAGTTGATTGAGTTTGACAAGACCGATACGATTTTTACTAACCCCGCCAAGAAACTCACAGAGGATTACATTACGGGAAGGTTTGGGTAAAACTGCTGGCCCTGGTGTGATCATCTATTGGCTCTTTCCGATTTCCTGCGGGCAGACATAGAAGGACTGAAGTTAACAATGTGGATTTACTCATCCAAAATGAGCAAAAAAATCTCTCTATTTTCCCTGGCCACTTGTAACCAAAATTTAACATTATTGTAATCGTGGTGTAACACTTAGTGAGGTATACTTAGTGAGGCACTACTTAGTGTCTGATGAATAAGGCACCATGCATTTAGAGAAACCACATTTGCTCGAGGAGGTGATAGATATCTGCATATTAGGACAGAAGTGATAGAGGAATGACAATTCATATTGTAGAGAGCTTAAGTATAAACGACAGTCGATTAATACCGATTAAAAAAGGAGGGTTAAATTAAGATGAAAAAGTTTATGTTGTTGTTGGCAGGGTTGGCTCTTGCTATCACGCCAGTGCTGGCTCAGGCAGGAGATCGCGTTATTATTGCGGGTTCGACTACCGTCTTCCCTATTACCTTGGGGGCAGTGGAGGAGTTTGCGAAGAAGCATCCTGGAGTTGATATTTCTGTTCGTGGTGGTGGTTCAGGAGGGGGCATTGGTCAACTGATCGATGGAGTAATTTGTATAGCACAATCTTCTCGTCCGATGAGAGCTACCGAGATCGAAAGGGCAAAGGCAAGGGGAGTAAACCCTGTTCAGCATGTCATTGCTATGGATGGGCTTGCTATAATTGTGCATCCTGATAACCCAGTAAGAGAGCTCACTTTAGAGCAGGTAAGAGACATTTATTTAGCCCGGATAACCGACTGGAAAGAAGTGGGTGGTGATCCTGGCAGGATAGTTGCTGTCGGAAGGGATGTTGGATCAGGAACATATAAGAGCTTCGAAGATATCGTGTTAGATGACGAACTCGTGCGGCCTGATGCCTTACATCAAGCATCAAATATGGCTGTGGCAGCAACAGTTGCCGGTGCGCCAGCGGCTATCGGCTATATAGGGCTGGGCTTTTTAAATCCGGAGATTAGAGGATTGGTTATTGATGGCGTTGCGCCTACAGTAAAAAACGTTGCAGCCGGAGATTATCCTATAGGAAGGTTCTTATTTATGTACACTGACGGAGAACCAGAGGGAGTAGCTAAAGATTTCATCGATTTTCTGCTCAGCGCAGAAGGGCAGTTGGTAGTTGCGAAAACGGGGTTTGTCCCCTTAAAGTAAAGGAGAGCCTCTTACAAAGGTCAGCATGGTGCCACCCTGAGCCATCTACTGGACTTATTTCGGTGATGGTTTAGGGTTTAATAATTTTATTAGATTGAGCCTCTTGCAAAAGTCGTCATTCCCGCTTGTCGGGAATCCAGAGCATCACGT
>JAJOKM010000178.1 GCA_021129835.1 Thermodesulfovibrionales bacterium
TGGCTTGTTGCTGTCATTTCGACCGAAGGGAGAAATCTTCAAACAGTGGAATTTTGCAAGAGCTTCGAAGAATATAAATTTCAAAAAAGTCACTTAAATATCCTTTCGCCTGCTATACCCCTGTGTCCAGTCAAAAATGTGGAACAAGATGAGCTTTGGTAAAGCGTCTATCTATATTTTAGGAGATGCTATGTAGTCGTTGACTTTGTCAACTTCAAATTTATCTGTTAATAGCACATTTTTCACAAAGTTGAATATTCTGCTGCGTGCCTCCAGACTAAGGTCAGGATAAAAGAGAGGATTGGCGACGACGGCACCCCTGAAGGCAAAGAAGGGGGCAAGGACTTCGAATAGCTCTCTATCTTTTGATGCCTTGATATACTCCTCAAAAAAGAGATTTATGCCCTCAAGATAAGCGCCTGTCACATTCACATGGTATCTCAGTGAAAAAAAGATATAATTAATGGCCAGGGCAGTGATGTCATCGGCAGGCTCCCCCCATGCCCCGCGACTCCGGTCAAGCAATACAAAATCTGTATCCCTTCCGTCTGCCTTAAACCAGATATTCCCCGGGTGGAAGTCCCCATGGATCTGAGACAGCCGATGTGTCATGCTTTTGAGTCTTGCCCTCCAGTCTATGCAGCTTTTTTCTATCTCGGCCATCTCTTCATAACTTAGCGTTCCGTCAGGATAGAGATCAAAGACGCCCATCAGGCATTCACCATGTCCTATGATATCCCTTATCTTTCTCCAGTATAGCGATCGGGAATCCCTCTTTTCTGCATGGATAAGGCCCAGGTATGATGCCATCGCCTTTATCTTTTTGACATCAAGATCATCGAGCCTCTCCTTGTGAGAAAACCCTGCTAAATCTTTAAAATAATCCCTGCCCTCAGCCTTTTCCATCAATAGATAATACTCATTTCCGCCGCCAATCGACCTTATTGAGCCATTATTACTTACTGCCAATACATCAATAGCCCTTGCATGGTTAGGCAGGTTATTGTATTCATCAAGGGCAAGGAGGCATACACCTGCCCTGTCTGACGGATAGTCATGCCCAAGGTCATGGGGCGTAAGATCCTTAAGGACATACGCCTTTTTGCCCTCTTCTGTCTCGACATTTACCAAAAATCCTGTCCCATGAACACCTGCGCCCAGCGGGTAGAAATCTAAAAGCCTCACCGCCTTTAAAGACCTCTTCAAATACTCTTCAACTGCATCCTGCTCAATCATGGCAGTCTCCTGGTATAATATTCATTATAATACCTGATAAACTCGTAAAAAGTCGTCATTCCCGCTTTTTTAGTGAGCTGTAAGCAGTGAGCAGTAAGCTTCAGGTTTGTCATTCCGACTTGTTCGGAATGACAGGATAAGTTGGAATGACAGAAAAATACTTTTGGTTCTTCTCCAAAAGGTGTAGTTATTCACAGGTTTAAAAGGGTCTCATATTATCAAAGTAGCATCACCGAAGGTGTAGAATCTGAATCCGTTATTGATGGCATGTTGGTATGCCTTAAAGATAAAATCTCTCCCTGCAAATGCAGAGACTAAGACCAGATGAGTAGAACAGGGCAGATGTAAGTTAGTAATCAGCATGTCGACAATCCTAAATTTATAATCAGGGGTAATAAAGAGAGTGGTAGTTCCTCTCCTGGCTTTAAGTCTCCCATTGTCTGCCGCCGACTCTAATGCCCGGACTACATCTGTGCCGCAGGCAACCACCCGTCTTTTATTCTCTGTGGCATTGTTTACTTTCTGAGCCACTACCTCTGGCACCTCATAATATTCCGCCGGCATAAGATGGTCATCGATATCCTCTTTCTTAATCGGGCGGAAGCTCCACAGACCCATATGGAGGGTTATATAGACGATCTCTATACCTTTGTCCTCTATTTGCCTTAAGAGCTCCGGCGTGAAATGCAGCGCCGCAGTAGGCGCAGCTACTGAACCTTCATGTTTGGCATATACTGTCTGGTATCTTCTCGGGTCAGGGAGGGGTCTTTTTATGTATGGAGGAAGGGGGGTCTGCCCAAACCTCTTTATCGCAAGACCGGCCATCTCTGGAGAGCTGAATTCGATGATCCTACTGCCGTTAGCCGTCCTTCCTAATACCTTTATTGGGATCTCTCCTCCGATTATAACTTCTGTCCCTTCAGGAATTCTGCTCCCTGGCTTTACCAGCGCCTCCCAGCGGGAATCTCCTATATGCCGAAGCAGAAAGACCTCTACCTTCCCACCACTAATCTTTTCTGCTGCGAGCCTTGCCGGTATGACTTTGGTGTCGTTTAGCACCAGCACATCGCCAAGACTTAGATAATCTATCACACCCCTGAAAATATCTTCCCTTACCGTATCTTCCCCTCTGTTAAGTATCAGCAATTTAGAAGAGTCACGAGGTTCGATCGGACATTGAGCAATGAGTCTTTCTGGAAGTAAGTATTCAAACTCCTTCGTCTTCACTCTAACGGGGCATCCTGACATCTTTTGAACCTTCCCTAATCTTTTAGTATTGTCAAGAGCTTTTGCCTAAAACCACTGAATTTGCGAGGGCTTCATTAGGTTAAAACTATTTTTTAAAAAAGGTCAACACCAGTTAGTTATTTTTAGCAAATTTTTCACCTAAACGCTATACTAAGGTTCAGAGATTTCTGGGTTTTTCAGAAATATATGGAATCAGACTATAGGGGGTGGAGATGGAGAGATACATCAATCAGAGACGCCTTATAGAGACCTTTATCGAGCTTATTAAGATAAACTCTCCCTCGTTTAAGGAAAAAGAGATAGGAGACCTCCTCACGAGAAAGCTGCAAAAGGCAGGATGCAGAGTAGAAATACAGCAATATGACAGGTCATTTAATATAATAGCCCGGAAATCGGGAGGCAATCGCAACGCAGCCCCAATCCTTCTAAGCGGACATATGGATACCGTAGAGCCTACTGAAGGGCTCACCTTCAGCGCCGAAAACGACCTAATAAAGACGACGGGTAATACCATACTGGGCGCTGATGACAAGAGTGCCCTCGCCCAGATATTAGAAGCTATTACTGTCATTGGAGAAAGAGATATTCCGCACGGAGATATAGAAATCGTCCTTACCTCTGCCGAAGAGAGAGGACTGGTTGGCGCAAAAAGACTTGATTTCAGCAGGCTGCGCAGCCAATACGCCCTTGTGCTTGATTTTGGTGGAAGAGTAGGGAATCTGGTTATTGCCGCCCCTACTCATCACACTTATGAGATGCGAATTAGAGGCAGATCTGCACACGCCGGATCAGAACCCGAGAAGGGGATAAATTCTATAAAGGTTGCCGCCAAAATCGTTGCCGAGATTCCCGATGGCAGGATTGATGCCGAAACTACAGCAAACATCGGGATAATCGAAGGTGGAACGGCAACTAATGTGGTCCCGAAAGAGACCGTGCTCCACGGAGAAGTGAGGAGCCATAATATTGAGACTCTCGAAAGGATCAAAAAGGGTATCTTTGAGGCTGCTCAAACTATTGCCGCAAAAGATGGGGCTCAGGTCCATATCTCTGAAGATGAAGAATATAAGGCATTTAAAATCGATAAAGACGATCCTTTTTTAAGATTCTTGGAAGGGGTTTTTGAAGGATGCAGAATTCCCCCCGTCCAGATCAGGGCAGGTGGAGGGTCAGATGCCAATATATTCAATTACCGGGGGATAAGGGCTATCAACATATCAAACGGTATGCAGAATGCCCATTCCACAGAAGAACAGATCCATACCAAAGACCTCTATGATGGCTGTTTAGTTGTATTGAAAGCAATAACTGAATTTAGTAATAGCCCCCTTTGCCGTCAGAGCGATTCCTATCAGTAGTCCAGAGTCGAGAGTCAAGAGTCAGTAGTCAAGAGTCAAGAGTCAGCAGTCAGCAGTTCTGAATTCTGGTTGCCTGATATGTTATTATTATTATTCATATGAAGGGCAGAGCTATTATTGAAGAATCGGATCGTTATTTGATGCGTACTTACGATCGCTTCCCTATAGTACTTAAAAAAGGGAGAGGAATAAAGGTCTGGGATGTTGACGGAAAAGAATATCTTGATTTCACCGGCGGCATAGCGGTAAATATCGTTGGGCATTGCCATCCCAATGTTGTCAGGGCTATCCAGAGACAGGCAGAACAACTCTTGCATGTATCGAATCTTTATCATATCGAGCCACAGACAAGTCTTGCAAGGCTGCTCTGCACAAACTCCTTTGCTGAGAAGGCATTTTTCTGTAATTCAGGGGCAGAGGCGAATGAGGCGGCAATAAAGCTTGCCAGAAAGTATGCCAAAGAGTGCTATGGAGCTGATCGCTTCGAGATTATTACAGCGCTAAATTCCTTTCACGGAAGAACCCTGGCGGCTGTCACCGCTACCGGCCAGGAGAAATTCCAGAAGGGGTTTGAGCCACTCATGCCTGGATTTAGATATGTACCGTTTGGCGATGCCGATGCCATTGAGGGCGCAATAACCAAAAACACCTCTGCCGTTATGCTTGAGCCAATTCAGGGGGAAGGCGGGATAATCATCCCCGGGGAGGATTATCTTAAGAAGGTTAGGGAAATCTGTGACAAGCATAAACTATTGTTGATACTGGATGAAGTCCAGACAGGGATTGGGCGGACAGGCAGGCTCTTTGCGTATGAACACTATGGCATAACCCCTGACATAATGACACTCGCAAAAGGACTCGGCGGGGGCGCACCAATAGGCGCCATGCTTACAACAGAGGAGGTATCATCTGCCTTTCGACCAGGCAATCATGCCTCTACCTTTGGAGGCAATCCTCTGGTATCTGCAGCGGCCATAGCGACACTCGAGACGGTCTTGGGCGATGGTATCCTGGATCATTGCAACAAGATGGGTACGTATATTATAAAGAGATTGGCTCAGATCAGGGATTATTATCCCGAACAGGTCGTAGATATAAGAGGGAAAGGATTGTTTACTGCACTGGAGATTAACCGGGACGGAATGCCTGTCGTCAAGAGATGTATCGAGAGGGGGGCGCTAATCAACTGCACCGCAGGTAATATATTGAGATTTATGCCACCACTAACTGTGGAAGAAGGAGATATCGACCATTTAGTGAGTGTCTTAAAAAGGGTGATGGGATAAGATGAAGAGGGATCTCCTCAGCGTATGGGACCTTTCGGCCAAAGAGATAGATTGGCTGATTAAGAGGGCGATAAAGTTAAAGTCTGGGATAGCTAACAAACATGCCCCTCTTTCAGGTAAAAGCATTGGTCTGTTTTTCGAGAAACCGTCCACACGAACGAAGGTCTCATTCGAGGTGGGTATATATCAGCTCGGCGGACAGCCGATATATCTAAATCCGAAAGAGATGCAATTGGATCGGGGAGAGAGCATTATAGATACAGTAAATGTCTTGTCTCGCTACTTAAGCGGTCTTGTCATAAGGACATATTTACATTTTGCTACCATGGTATTTTCGCTACATGCGTCTATACCCATAATAAATGGGCTTTCTGACCTCCACCATCCCTGCCAGGCCCTTGCCGACCTTATGACTATTCAGGAGAAAAAGGACAGACTCAAGGGTATCCGCCTCGCCTATATCGGGGATAGCAATAATGTTACGAATTCCTTAATCGAGGCTGCTGCACGGACTGGGATGGATATGACCATTGCATGCCCAGAAGGGTGTGAACCAGAACCTGATCTCCTCAACAGGACAAGAGATGAGGCAAAAGGAGAGATAGTCGTCATTAGGAGCCCAGAGGAGGCAATAACTGAAGCAGATGTGATCTATACAGATGCATGGGTCAGTATGGGGCAGGAAAAAGGGAGTAAAAAAAAGAAGGGCAGACTCAGGGATTACCAGATAAACAGTGCATTACTGCGCCGTGCAAAAAAGGATGTCTTAGTCCTTCATTGTCTTCCAGCTCATAGAGGCGAAGAGATAACCGATGATGTGATGGATGGGCCAAACAGCGCTGTATTTGACCAGGCCGAAAACAGATTACATACGACAAAGGCCCTTCTTGAGTTCTTGATAAAGTGATCGCATTAGCCATGTATTCACCAGAGAAACAGATGGAAATAATAAAAAAGGGCGCGGTCGAGATAATCTCCGAGGAAGTCCTTCTGCATAAACTCGAGAAGTCCTACAGAGAGAAGAGGCCTCTAAGGGTAAAGGTCGGTTTTGATCCCACTGCCCCTGCCATCCATCTCGGACACACAGTGCTTCTCGAGAAGATGAGGCAATTCCAGAAGTTAGGGCATGAAGTGATCTTTCTGATCGGTGATTTCACGGCGCTGATAGGCGATCCCTCCGGGGTGTCTGAAATGAGAAGGCTATTGACAAAAGAGGAGGTATCAAAAAACGCCGAGACATATAAAGAACAGGTATTTGTGATACTTAATCCGGGAAAAACATCCATAAGGTTTAACAGTGAATGGCTTTCGAGCATGTCAGCGATGGAGATAGTCAGACTCGGTGCAATGGAGACAGTAGCCAGGATGCTCGAAAGGGATGACTTCAAAAAGAGGTTTAGCAATCAGCAGCCAATAACCATACTCGAATTTTATTACCCATTGTTCCAGGCGTATGATTCGGTCTATTTAAAGGCTGATATAGAGATCGGGGGGACCGATCAGCGATTTAATCTCCTCATGGGAAGGTCGATGCAAAAATCGCTGGCAATGGACAAACAAGTAATTATTATGATGCCCCTGCTTGAAGGGACAGATGGTCTGCAGAAGATGTCAAAGAGCCTGAACAATCATATAGGCATAGCGGAACAACCAAAAGAGATGTATGGTAAACTTATGTCTATTAGTGATGAGTTGATGATTAAATACTATGAGCTGCTAAGTCATATCAGTCTTGAAGAATTAAACACGCTCAAAGAGAGACTGGGGTCTGGAGACCGCCATCCCAAAGAGGCAAAAGAGGACTTAGCTAAGGAGATAGTAGAGAGGTATTGTGGTAAAGAGGCAGCGATATATGCCAGAGAAGAATTCGACCGCATCTTTAAAGAGAAGGGTCTGCCTGATGAGATTGCTCAAGTTGAGTTCAGGTGGGGAGATGAAGAGATATGGCTTCCGAGGATTATGAAGACTGTAGGTCTGACCCCGAGCACATCAGAAGCGACCAGGCTAATAAAGCAGGGGGCAGTACAGATTGATGGTGTTAAGGTCACTAATCCAGACAAGAGACTCAGGAAAGGTAGTTATTTAATCAAGGCAGGCAAAAAGCGATTCTTAAAGGTAGTCTCTGAGTAGGTCCGGTGATGCCTCTCGATTTATTGTCTGTCATGTCCTGTATTCTGCATTAATCCTTACATATTCTTCTGTCAGGTCACAGGTGAGCACCTTTGCCGTCTCTTTACCGAGATGGAGATCAATAACTATACTGATTTCTCTCGCTTTTAGTCTTTCGTCTGCCTCTCTATCTCTGCCAGTTCCTATACCTCTTTCGACTACTTTAAGTCCATTAAAGGATATATCTATTTTTTCCTCTTTTATCGCTATTCCTGAATATCCTAATGCCGACATTATCCTTCCCCAGTTGGCGTCGTTGCCATAGATAGCGGTCTTTACGAGTAATGAATTGGCAACTGCAAAAGCACCCTTCTCTGCATCATGGCCACTTTTTGAGTTTTTAATCTTCACCTCTATAAGCTTGGTTGCGCCTTCTCCGTCCCTCACTATCATCCTGCTTAGTTCATAAGTTATATCTGAAAGCATGGATGAGAATTCCTTAAATTCCCTCGAATTCAACTGGATTAAATCATTGCCAGCCATACCGTTTGCCATTAATAAGGTGGTATCGTTTGTTGACATATCTCCATCAACGGTTATCCTGTTAAATGATTTCTTGACCGCTATCTCTAAAGCGGTCTTAGCGGCCACCCTCTCTATATCGGCGTCTGTCATGATAAAGCATAGCATCGTAGCCATATTGGGAGATATCATCCCTGCGCCTTTGCATATACCTAAGATGGTGACCCTTCTGCCCCCGATCTCTATTTGGCGGCTTATTATTTTTTGGAAGGTGTCTGTAGTCATAATAGCAGCAGCCACATCCATGATAGATGCCGTGCCTATATTACCTACAAGCTCAGAAATCTTGGGCCGTATCTTTTCCATCGGCATTGGCCTGCCTATGACGCCTGTTGAACAGACAAAGACCCGGTTGTTTCTTAATTTCAGCAAGCCGGCAGCCAATTCTGCCATCTCGGCAGCATCTCTCATTCCCTGCTCACCAGTGCATGCATTCGCATTGCCACTGTTGACGACAATTGCCTGTCCTCTGCCCGTCTTAATCATTCTCATGCAGAGCCTGACCGGCGCTGCCTTGACTCTGTTTGTGGTGAACATACCCCAAATAGAGGACTCTACTACCGAATAAATAAGGGCAAGGTCCCTCTTGCCGGGACCTTTGATAGCCGCTTCGACAGAGGAAAATAGAAAACCTTCAGGGATATATAACTCCCTCCTCGGGGCTCTAAAGATCTGGTTGGCTGGACCGTTAATTACCATTTAATGGCTAATCTCTTGCGGGTATCTGTTGTAT
>JAJOKM010000081.1 GCA_021129835.1 Thermodesulfovibrionales bacterium
CATTTTCATTCTCCTTTGTGTGCTGAAAGCGGATGCAGGTTTCATATAATTTCTGTAATCTGTCTTTTAATTTGCGTAATCAGGCATCACTTGCTTTTTTATGTTTTTTTTAACATAATATCCTAAAAAAATCAAAAGTGGAGAGTAAAGATATATATGAAAAAAAACATCGTGCAGAAGATATTTGAAGCCCACAGGGTTTCAGGAGAGTTAGAGAAGGGTGATCTTGTAAAACTAAAGGTCGATCAGGTTTATACTCAGGATGCCTCAGGGACGATGACATGGCTTGAATTTGAGGCTATGGGAATTGAGAGGGTAAGGGTCCCCTTGGTCGTCTCTTATATTGACCATAATATGCTACAGTTAGATTCTATGAATACTGATGACCACCTGTTTTTACAGACCGCTGCAGCAAAATTCGGGGCATATTTTTCAAAACCAGGAAATGGTATATGCCACCAGGTTCACTTAGAGAGGTTTTCAGCACCAGGAAATATTGCCATCGGAACCGATAGCCACACACCTACTGGTGGTGGAGTAGGCATGATAGCTATAGGTGTTGGGGGATTAGAGGCAGCTACTGTGATGGCCGGCGCACCACTTGAGATAATTATGCCAGAGGTGATACTTGTTAGGCTGACTGGCAAGCTGCAGAGACCATGGGTTACTGCAATGGATGTTATTTTAACCATCCTGAAGAGGCTTACCGTAAAAGGAGGAGTGGGAAAGATAATAGAATATGGAGGCATTGGTGTTAAAGACCTCGATATTGCAGAAAGGGCAACTATTACGAATATGGGGGCCGAGCTTGGTGCAACAACATCTATATTCCCTAGTGATGAAATAACCCTATCACACCTAAAGTCGCAAGGCAGAGAAGAAGACTGGGTAGAGCTACATGCTGATAACGATGCTAAATACTCAGAAGTTATCGAACTTGACCTTGCTGGCATAGAGCCGATGATCTCTCAACCGCACAGTCCTGATAATGTCGTCCCGATTCGTGAAGTAGCTGGCAAACGGGTTAATCAGGTATGTATTGGGAGCTGTACAAACTCATCTTATAAGGCAATGAAGGCAGTTGCGTCGATACTGCGGGGCAATACAATTTCTGAACGGGTAGATCTCCTGATAAACCCAGGTTCAAGGCAGGTATATGAGATGTTATCGAGGGAGGGACTTATAGCTGACATGATTGCTGCTGGCGCAAGGATAATGGACGCATCATGTGGTCCTTGTATTGGCATGGGCGGCGCACCTGGCACAGGGCATATATCTATAAGGTCTTATAACAGAAACTTCCGTGGTAGATCTGGAGCAGGGGATGCCTTTGTGTATTTAGCGAGTTACGCGGCCTGTGCCGTTATGGCTGTAACGGGCGAGATTATCGATCCCAGAGATGTCAATGCAGGATTTCATCTGGCTGAAATAAAGGCGCCTGATCGATTCTGTATTAATGACAAATTCATTATACCGCCAAGGAAAGATACGGATAACATAAAGATTATAAAGGGTCCGAATATAAAAGAGGTACCAATGAAAAAGCCTTTTGGCAGTGTTATAGAAGCAGATGTCTTATTAAAATTAGGCAGCAATATCACTACCGATGACATAATGCCTGCCGGCTCAAAGGTACTTCCTCTTAGGTCTAACATACCTGCTATTTCTGAATTTGTCTTTGAAAAGGTAGATGGAAGCTTTGTCAGCCGCGCAAAAGAAGCAGCGGCAAAAGGAGGCGGTTTGATCGTCGGCGGTGAAAACTATGGACAGGGCTCCTCAAGGGAGCATGCAGCTATTGCGCCGATGTATCTTGGTATTCAAGCTGTTATCTCAAAATCATTTGCAAGAATACATAGGGCAAATCTAATAAACTTCGGGGTCTTGCCACTTCTGTTTAAGGCAGAAGAGGATTACGATAGGATAAAAAATGGTGACAGGTTATTAATCAGGGATGTCCCTGATGCGGTTAGAGGTGAGCAGAGGTTTATGAGCGAAAACCTGACACGCGGGTATACCTTTGAAGTCGTATCAGATCTTAGTGAAAGGGAAAAAGAACTGATATTGCATGGCGGTCTTTTGGCATTTACAATGGCCATGGAGACCAAATCAGCAGCTTACTTAGCACCTACTAACTAAGCTGCTTAGATGAAATAAGAGAGAGCTTACCTATTATTCTGGTATTTGGCTATATAGATAAACAGAAAGGGTAGCGAATACTACCGGCACAATCCATGGAGCAATGATAGGTGGAATTGTGCCGGCATACCCCAATGATAAGAAAAATGCATACCCGATCCAATAAATAATGCTTATTAACAGCCCAAATCCGGCTGCGGTAACACTAAAGTGTAATACCCTTCCATTTATTTTATGTGATGGTGAAATAGCTCGTAGTAGCTTTTGCCATATAATATCCCTTCCTAATAGCAATGACATGCCTAGTAAGAGCATAAACAGATTAACCATCGGATGGGATAACCTCGAACTTATATCGACAGTTAATCTTGTACTCTTGAGTCCTGCCTCGCTCAATCTACGCTGGTGTTTAATCATTTCAGGGAGTGTCATTTGTGCTACCGTATGGATACCACCTCGAAATATTTTTGAGACTCCAATATCCATATAGACAGTTTCCTGTATCGTCATGACTTTGCCATCTGCAAAGTCATATAAGGTCACATTTCTAAGGCTCCACCTGTCATCGCCATCTCTCCATTTCGCAATTTCTGCATCGACTCGTTCACTTAGACCATCTGTGTCAAATTTGAAGATGCTGATCCCCTTAGCTATATTTTCATCTGGTATATAAAGAGAAATTCTCACTACAGAATCATGTCTGCCTTTTAAAAAAAGTGTCTCTTCATCAAATACAGCCATCGTCTCTCTCTGGGTTATTTCGCTTTCTATATCATAGGCGGCCTTTGATGAAGCAGGAACGACAAACGCACTATTGACAAATGCAAAAGACATAATTATTACTCCAATTCCGACAAAGGGTATGAGGATAACCTTCATCCTTCCACCTGCAACCTTTATGGCAACCACCTCTTTCCTGTTTTCAGCTCGAGAAAAGACAAACATAATACTCAATAAAACTGCCACTGGCAAGATGTGATGTATATTTTCAGGAACGCCGGTTAGGACATATTTAAAAAGTAATATAGCAGACGGATCATAAGGCAAAAAGCCATCAATATCCCCAATAAAATCGATACCACTGAAGGCAACCGTTACTGTAAAAGTGAGGATCACCAAGACCCTTAAAAATTCTTTGATGTACATCTTTTGCACTGCCAGCATAATTATTACTTATCACCTCTATTTCTTGCTTATCCTTCCGAAGGTCCATATAGAAAATGCCCCTAATATTATAAATGGCATCCATGCACCCATAAAGTGCGGGAGATCTCCAGCCTTCACTAGACTCTCGCCATAAAGTAAGAGGATATAATACCCGACAAACACCGATATCCCTATTGTAAAACCTCCCAGTTTTCCTGACCTTCCTGCCATTGTAGCGAGGGATGGCCCTAATAAGATAACTATAAGGCATAAAGCTGGTATAGAGAGCCTTTTATGGAATTCAAACAAGAAATAGCAGCTCCTCTCCGGAGACTCCATGGCCATCTCTTTTAACTCTATCAATGTCATTCCCTCATCGGCCTTTCTCCTTTCTGATTCAGTAAGGAGATCTAACCTAAGCTGGTATTTATCGAAATTTATCTCTGTAATTATCTCTCCCCTCGTTATGTATATACTGCCATCGGTCATCGAGATGCCAATAGCGCCGTCCTTAGGAGCTATTTCCCCTTCTCTGGCAACGATTATTCTCTGCTCTTCTTTTTGTCTTTCGTCAAAAATGAATATTCCAGAGAGTCTGTCTTTGGATGGCTTCTCTTTAACCAAAATAACAACGTCTTTGAATGCCGTATTAAATATGCCCTCTTCTATAGCCATTGGGGCCCTTGTAGTCAATATATTCGATACCGTCTCTTTGAGGATAATGTTTCCTTTCGGGCCAAGGTAGCAGCTCATCGCAAGAGAGACGGCAAAGCATGCCAACCCTAAATATATAACAGGAGTAGCTGTATTTTTGAATGGCATACCGCTGGCCTTTAAAATGGTTAATTCGTTGTCTGCATTCATCCTTCCGTAGGTCAGCAGCACCGACAGCAGCATTGCCATAGGTATCGTAAAAATGAGAATCTGCGGTTGGAGGTAGAGGATTATTTTCGCGATGTCCCACATAGGAGCGCCGACCACTGAGAGAATCCTGCTTACCCTCATCAGATCTTCCATCATAAGCGTGAAGTTCAGAAATAAGAGAGAGAGAAAAAAGGTTGTCAGCAGTTCTTTTGAGACTGATTTGTGTATTAATAACATTGTCAGTTATTATAACCTAAGTTGAGCTATTTTATGCCCGAAGTGTCGTTTCCACTCCAGCATTCCCAATCAAATTGCGGGTAAGCTCTGATGCGAGGTAAGAATAACGACATAACTAAAGAATCACTTAATATTGCAAATATCTGCGCGGTTAGATATAATAATATAAAAAAATATGGAGGTATGAAATGATGGTAATCACAGACAGGGCTGCTGAAAAGGCAATAGCCATATTGGCGGCTGAAGGGAAAGATGATTGGGGTCTCAGAGTCTATAATGCTGGAGATGGGTGCAGTGGTATATCTTGTGGTCTTGACATAGATGAGAGTCCGACGGCCGATGATGAGGTTATCGAGAAGAATGGGTTGAGGGTGTTTGTTGATAAAAATACCCTCTCACACTTGAGTGGAATGCAACTCGATTATCATGATAGCGGCGAAAAAGAAGGCTTTATTATTAGCGGTAGCGATGCTTCATCGTGCAGATCAAGCTGCCGCAGTTGCGGGTAAGATGAAGTGTTTCCTCAGCAGAGGTGCAGGAGGCTCAGGAAAAGCAAGTCCATCAGGAGAATGGTGAGGCAGACCTCACTTTCTCCTGATGACTTTATCTATCCCCTTTTTGTGACCCATGGTAAAGGTATAAAAAGGGAGATACCCTCAATGCCTGGATGCTATCAGGAGTCTGTTGATAATGCTGTTTGGAGTGCAAAAGAGGTTCACTCTCTTGGCATACCAGCGGTAATGCTCTTTGGTATACCCGAACATAAAGATGAGTTGGGCAGTAGTGCCTATGACGACCATGGAGTGGTTCAGAATGCAATAAGGGAGATAAAAGAGACCGTCCCTGAGCTATATGTAATAACAGATGTCTGTTTGTGCGAATACACAAGCCATGGGCACTGCGGTATTATAGAGAAAGGAGATCTGGATAATGACAGAACCATTGTCACTCTTGCCTTAGAGGCAGTATCCCATTCAAGGGCTGGCACTGATATGGTTGCGCCATCTGACATGATGGATGGAAGGGTTACTGCAATAAGGTCTGCACTTGATAAAGAGGGGTTTGGTGAAATCCCCATACTCTCCTATGCCGTAAAGTATGCATCTGCATTTTATGGGCCGTTCAGAGAAGCGGCAAAATCTGCACCCCAGTCTGGAGATAGACATTCTTACCAGATGGACCCTGCTAACAGGTATGAGGCATTGAAGGAGGTTGCCCTTGATATTGAAGAAGGGGCAGATATTGTTATGATCAAGCCTGCACTTTCTTGTCTCGATATAATATCAGATGTGAAATCAACCTTTAATGTCCCTGTGGCTGCATATAATGTGAGTGGAGAGTATAGTATGGTTAAGGCTGCCGCTAAATTAGGATGGATCGATGAAGAAAGGGTGATGGTAGAGATACTTACATCCATAAAACGTGCCGGTGCTGATCTGATTGTCACCTATTTTGCGAAAGAGGCAGTAAAAATATTGAATGGTTAAGGGAATATCTTCCCTGGGTTCATTATGCCCCTCGGATCAAATAGTCTCTTGATACCCTTCATCAATTCCATTTCTCTCCCCTTTATCTCCATGCCGATATAAGGCGCTTTTGTTATGCCTATTCCATGCTCTCCGGAGATAGAACCACCAAGCCCGAGTGTAATTTCAAATATCTTTTTTGCAATCGCCATACCCTTTGTATATTCATCTCTGTCTTCCATATCCACCATTATATTAACATGTATATTTCCGTCACCTGCGTGTCCAAAGCTTATTATCTTTATACCACTGCCTTCCGATAGTCTTCTTAGTTCGACTAAAATTACAGGAATTTTGTCTCTCGGAACTACGATGTCTTCACTTATCTTTGTTGATCTGATATGATAAAGAGAAGGGGATATCGATCTCCTTGCCTCCCATAGCCTTTCCCTTGCTATATCGTCTTCTGCGACGATGGTATCGCCTCCAAGGGAATTGCAAATATCTACAACCTGCTCAGCCTCTTTTTTGATCGTTGCAGGATATCCATCAAGCTCTATGAGCAGTAAAGCTTCTACATTTGATGGCAGTCCGGTCGGTTTATAATTCTCTACTGCTTCTATAGAAAACCTGTCCATGAACTCTATCGTCCTCGGTATTAGCCCTGAAGAAATAATCTTTGAGACCACCAACCCTGAAGACTCAAGGGCGTTGAATAGAAGAAGGAGTGTAACTACATCTTCGGGAAGAGGTAGTATCTTTAATCGTATCTTTGTAATGACAGCGAGGGTGCCTTCAGAGCCTATAATGATATCTTTTAGGTCATATCCGACTGCTCGTTTGTATGTTTTACCGCCTAAGGTGATTACATTACCGTCGGGCAAAACAACCTCAATGCCCATGACATAATCTCTAGTAACACCATATTTTATTGCCCTTGGACCTCCTGCATTTGTTGCGACATTCCCCCCGATTGTGCAGATATTCAGGCTTGCAGGATCAGGCGGATAGAAGTAATCTGAATATTCCAATTCCCTCTGGAGACCTGCGTTCACAATTCCTGGTTCTACCACTGCAGTCAGGTTTTTGGTGTCTACATCGAGCATCTTTCTCATCTTTTCGAGGCTCAGGACAATGCAATTGGCTCCTATAGGAACAGATGCACCTGTTTTGCCAGTGCCTGCGCCTCTCGGAACTATAACGAGGTTGTATTTATGCGCATATTTAACGACTTTTACGACTTCATCAGTATTTCTTGGCCATACAATAACTCGCGGAATGCTCGACTCTACGGCTGAGGCATCAAATCCGTAGCACATGAGATCTTCTTTTTCTGTAGAAAAATGAATACCGGTGGATGAAAGGCCTTTCATCGCCTTGGCAGGGTAAAGCTGAAGATGCTCCCTTTTTCTGGCGTACTATTGACCCAGATCATTCCGTTATGTGCCTCTACTATTATTTTGGATATAGATAAACCAAGCCCTGAGCCTTTTTGATCCTTAGCTCCACGGTAGAAGGCATCAAATATATAAGGGAGATGATCTTCAGAGATACCACCTCCTGTATCCTCGACCTGAACAGTGATGTTGGTATCGTTGCCAGTGAGTCTGATTATTATAGCCCCTCCAACGGGAGTATATCTTATTGCATTGTCCAGCAAGTTGGTTATAACCCTGTTTACTAACATTGCATCAGCGCTTATTGAAGGACTTGTATTTACGCTGGCCTCAACTGATATTCTTAAATTCTTCTTCTCTGCTTCTATTTTTGCTGCCTCTATGCACCTGCAAATAGCTTTCTCTATATTAAACTGTCCTAGCACAGGATCGCATCGCTGCGCTTCAAACTTCGAAAATTCAAGGAAATCTGTTAACAAGTTTTTCACTTTACTGCTTTCATCCATTATCAGCTGTAGGTATTGGCACTGCGTCGATGTAAGAGTCCCTGCCTTGCCAGAAATCAATCTTAATAGAAATCCCTCCATTGCAATAACGGGGTTTTTCATGTCATGGGCAAACATGGACAAGATATTCTTTCGTTCCCTTTCTGCTCGCTTGACTTCTGTAATATCTGAGAAGACCTCGATTCCTCCGATAAAAGAGCCGTCATCATCAAAAAGCGGAGATGCCATAACAGACAATGCAATAAGCCCATTATCTTTTTTCTTGACAGTAACTTCAACAGTACACTCAAAATGATGTAGAGCGCATCTAAGCAGAGGGCATGCCTCTTTATCAGATGTGCCGTGTAAAATTTTAAGATGAGACTTGCCAATTATATCTTTTTTCGAATAGCCCGTTATCCTTTCTGCAGTTCTGTTCCAGTCAATAGTGATTCCATCTTTGTCTACCATAGTCAAACCTATCGGAAGACTATCTATTATGATATTGTAAAGCTGGCTTCTTTCCATGTTTTTATTATGTCATAAGGGCAGACTAAACCTCAAACGCAGGCTTTATAAAAGACGCCCTTTGTCATCTCTCCTTGTGATTGTCTTTTTTATTTCTTCCTTATTAATTTTAGGCATTGTATTTAAACCTAAGGCTCTTGCAAAACTTCACGGTTTGAAGATTTCTCAGTATTTCATGTTTCGAAATGACAGCAACAAGCCACTTTGTCATTCCGACCCCTTCGCTTTTGTCATTCCGAGCGAAGCGAGGAATCTTAGTATTTA
>JAJOKM010000125.1 GCA_021129835.1 Thermodesulfovibrionales bacterium
CCGAAGGGCGTGGCAATCCCGCCCAGATTGCTTCACTTCGTTCGCAATGACAAGCGAAGAACAATAACAAAAAAGGTATTTTCAAAGGAAAATAGGAAAGAGTTTTTTGACAATACTTATTATAATAATGAGGAGGAGTAAATTATGACAAAACGGGTGAAGTTAACCTTTCCTCAGCATCTTATTAAGGAGCCTGTTATATTTACCATGGCAAGAAAGTATGATATCCTCCCTAATATTAGAAGGGCACGGGTAACAGAGACTGCAGGAGAAATGGTTTTAGAGCTTGAAGGGACAGAAGAAAACCTCGAAAATGGGGTGCTGTACCTTAAGAGCCAAGGAATCGAGGTCGAAACGATAGAAGGAGACATTGTAGAATAAAAGATGGAGGATGGCAATAGTTTCCTGAAAGACAAGACACCCAAAACTCTTCAGGGCGGGAAAAATAAAGTTTTCTATCCAGTGCCACCAGGGGAAGGGACTAAAAAGGGGTGTAATATCCCTTTATGGCGGGGGATTATCGAGGAATATCGAGATTTTTTACCGATCACAGACAATACGCCTGTTATAAACCTTGTAGAAGGCAAGACCCCGCTTATAAGGGCCGTGAATCTGCCTGCGAGACTTAACCTCGACCTGGACATTTATTTCAAATTTGAAGGCGCCAATCCGACAGGTTCTTTCAAAGACAGAGGGATGTCTCTTGCCATCTCAAAGGCTATGGAGGCTGGTTCTAAAGCAGTAATATGCGCATCAACAGGTAATACCTCAGCATCTGCTGCAGCATACGCAGCAAAGGCGGGAATAATGGCCATTGTCGTAATACCGGAGGGCAAGGTTGCGCAGGGCAAACTTGTTCAGGCATTGGCTTATAGCGCTTATGTGTTGGAGGTGGACGGCAATTTTGACGATTCTTTAAAGATAGCGAGCGAAGCGGCACTAATGTATCCTGTCACCATTGTTAATTCTATAAACCCATTCAGGACAGAAGGGCAGAAAACAGCAGCCTTTGAGGTCTGCGACCAGCTCGGCTCTGCGCCGCCATATCATGCATTACCTGTTGGCAATGCCGGAAACATTACGGCCTATTGGAAGGGCTATAAAGAATATCATAATGCAGGCATAATCCAGAGGCTGCCAAAAATGCTCGGTTTTCAGGCAGCAGGTGCAGCGCCCATCGTGCTCGGACATCCAGTAAAGATGCCCGAGACTATAGCAACGGCTATCAGGATTGGCAACCCTTCAAACTGGAAGACAGCCATCGCTGCAAGAGATGAGTCAGGTGGGCTCATAGACACAGTGACAGATGATGAGATTTTATCGGCATATAAGCTCATAGCATCCTTAGAGGGCATATTCTGTGAACCTGCGTCTGCGACCTCTCTTGCAGGCGTTATAAAATTGTATAAAAGCGGATACTTCAAAAGTGGCGAAACTATTGTATGCACATTAACAGGCAATGGACTAAAAGACATCGACACCGCACTTAAGGTTGCTGATAAGACAATCAAGGCTAAAGCAGATTTTGGCGAGGTAAGAAAGATACTCGAGAAGATATTATGAAATATATAGTTATAATCGGAGATGGAATGGCAGACAGGCCCCTTAAAGAGCTTGGCGGATTGACCCCTCTGAAAAGGGCGCTCTCTCCTGGCATGGATAGACTTGCCACAGAGGGCATTATCGGGATGGTGCGTACAATTCCAAAGGGCTTTCATCCTGGCTCTGATGTTGCTAACCTTAGCATCCTCGGTTATGACCCTGTAAAATATTATACAGGAAGGGCGCCACTTGAAGCCGCAAGCATTGGAGTAAGACTCGGCAGAGATGATGTGGCATACAGGTGTAATCTGGTAACATTAAGTTTCAGTAATGACAAGACCCGTGCCGTGATGGATGACTATAGCGGTGGACATATAACAACAGGAGAGGCAAGGGAACTGATAAAGGCAATCAGCGATAAATTAGGCAGTGAAGAGATAGCCTTTTATTCAGGCGTAGGTTATAGACATCTGATGGTATGGAAAAACGGAAAGGTTAATATTAGATGTGTCCCCCCTCATGACATCCCCGAAAAGGAGACCGAGGGCTATCTGCCTGAAGGGGACGGAGATGATATAATTAGAGACTTGATGAGGCGCTCCGTAGATATACTTGAAGGGCATCCTGTAAACATGGAAAGAATAAAAAAAGGGAAAAAACCTGCAAACAGCATATGGTTCTGGGGACAGGGCAGAAGGCCTCAGATACCTACATATCAAGAAAGGTATGGACTAAAGGGAGCCCTTATCTCTGCCGTCGACCTCTCAAAGGGACTCGGAATATATGCTGGCCTTGAGATACTCAATGTGCCTGGCATCACAGACTGGCTCGATACAAACTACGCTAATAAGATTGAATATACCCTGAATGCCCTTAAGGATGTAGATTATATCTATATACATGTGGCGGCACCCGATGAAGCAGGGCATGCCGGAAATTACCATGACAAGATAAAGGTAATAGAGGACATTGATGCCCTTTTAGTTGTGCCGCTTATAAAGAAATTAGAAGCGAGATTTAAGGATTATCGCCTGCTGCTCATGCCAGACCATGCAACCCCGGTAGAGATTAAGACACATACCGAGGAGCCGGTGCCATTTGTGATATACGATAGCCATAGCAAGAAGAGGAATGAAGGCGCTATGTTTGATGAATCCATCGCCGAGAGAAGAGATATACTGGTGCTTGAGGAAGGATACAGGCTGATGGATTATTTTACCAAGGAGACCCTGAATTAATGATTATCGTCCAAAAATATGGAGGGGCATCCGTTGCTAATGTTGATAGAATTAAGGACGTTGCAAGGCGTGTCGTAAAGACTGCCAAGGAAGGTCATAAAGTTGTTGTTGTAGTCTCCGCAATGGCAGGCGAGACCGACAAATTAATAGACCTTGCCTATCTGGTAACATCCAAGCCCGGTGAACGGGAGATGGATTTACTCCTTTCATCAGGAGAGCGCATCGCCATTGCCCTGGTAGCTCTCGCAATTAAAGAACTCGGTCAAAAGGCGATAGCATTTACAGGACGGCAGATGGGGATAATAACAGATGGTCTTCATATGAAGGCAAGGATAGAAAAGATAGCATCTGAGAGGGCGCGGGAGGCACTCGAGGGTGGGCATGTTGTCGTAGCGGCGGGCTTCCAGGGCATTACAGAAAAAGAGGCCGATGTTACTACCCTCGGAAGGGGGGGGTCTGATCTCTCCGCGGTAGCTATTGCTTCTGCCTTAAAAGCCGATTTATGCGAGATTTATACCGATGTTGAAGGTATCTATACCGCTGACCCTAATATTGTGCCAGAGGCCAAAAAGCTGGATAAGGTCTCTTATGAGGAGATGCTCGAAATGGCGAGCCTGGGTGCAAAGGTGCTCCAGACGAGGTCAGTCGAATTTGCCATGAGATATGGAGTGCCTATAGTTGTGCGGTCAAGCTTTAATGATAACCCGGGAACGCTCGTTACTAAGGAGGATATGGAGATGGAGAAGACTCTGGTGTCAGGTATTACTTCGGATACGAATCAGGCAAAGATTACCGTAATTAGAGTCTCCGACAGCCCTGGCATAGCGGCAAGGCTCTTTAAGGCAATTGCAGAGGCTAATATAATAGTTGACATGATTGTGCAGAATGTGAGTAGCGATGGAGAGTCTGCAGACATATCGTTTACAGTTCCCGAGACAGAGAGTCGAGAGGCCCTGAGACTGGTGGAGGAGATAACAGAGGAGCTTGGTGCAACGGGTGTTGCTATGAGAGATGATATTGCAAAGGTATCCGTTGTCGGAGTTGGCATGAGGACACATCCGGGTGTTGCTCTTCAGATGTTCGGTACCATGGCAAGACACGGAATTAATATATTGATGATAAGTACATCGGAGATTAAGGTCTCATGTGTGATAGAGGCAAAGTATAGTGAGCTGGCAGTCAGGGCTCTACATGAGGCATTTGGGTTGTTAGTAAATGTGTAAAGAAGGCATATGAGAATAATTGAGATATATGACACGACTCTCAGGGATGGCTCACAGGCAGAGGAGATCTCATTTTCTGTCGAAGATAAATTGCGGATTACAGAAAGGCTTGATGAATTTGGGCTGCATTATATCGAAGGGGGTTGGCCAGGTTCTAATCCAAAGGATGCCGAGTATTTTAAGAAGGTCAGGAGTTTGCCCCTGTCAAACGCTACGGTCGTTGCCTTTGGGAGCACGCATAGTCCAAAGCATTGCATTGAAGATGACAACAATATAAAATCTCTTATCGAGTCAAAGACAAGAGTCGTTACTATTTATGGCAAGACATGGGACTTCCATGTAAGAGAGGCGCTGCAGATCTCCCTCAATGCAAATATAGAGCTGATCTATAATTCAATAGCTTACCTTAAAAGGCATATCGATAAGGTATTTTTCGACGCCGAGCATTTCTTCGATGGATATAAAGATAACCCTAAGTTTGCGATAGAATGCCTCCTGTCGGCAGAGGAAGTAGGCGCTGATCGCATCATACTTTGTGATACCAATGGGGGGACACTTCCAGATGAGGTGAGAGATATAGTAAAAGAGGTGGTTAAGAGTATAAAGACCCCCATCGGCATTCATGTCCATAATGATTCTGACTGCGCCGTGGCAAATTCTATAATTGCCGTCAAAGAGGGTGTGATTCAGGTGCAGGGCACCATCAATGGGATGGGAGAGAGGTGCGGAAATGCAGACCTCTGCTCTATTATCCCGAATCTCCAAATAAAGTCAGGTATCAGTTGTATTAGCGATAAACAGTTAGAGCAAACACGAGATGTGTCGAGATTTGTGAATGAAATAGCCAATATCAGGCATTTCAAGAGACAGCCCTTCGTTGGTGACAGTGCCTTTGCCCATAAGGGAGGGATTCATGTGAGTGCGGTGAGGAAAAGGCCTGAGACATATGAGCATATCGGCCCTGAGCTTGTCGGCAACTCACAAAGGGTATTAGTATCAGACCTTGCAGGCAGGAGCACCATCCTTAGAAAGGCTGAAGAGTTCAACATCCATCTAAAGGCGGACTCACCTGAGGTTCAAGGGATATTAAATACATTAAAGGATTTAGAATACCAGGGCTTTCAGTTTGAAGGTGCGGAGGCATCCTTTGAGATCTTGCTAAAAAAGGCGCTCGGTCTTCATAAGAGATTCTTTGACCTCATAGGATTCCGGGTTATTGTCGGAAAGGGAGAGAAAGAAGAGTCGCCATACAGTGAGGCGACTATAATGGTAAGGGTCAAGGAGGAGATAGAACATACTGCCGCCACCGGAAATGGCCCGGTAAATGCCCTCGACAACGCCTTGAGAAAGGCCCTCGAAAAATTCTATCCCGAGCTAAGAGAGGTCAAGCTCCATGATTATAAAGTGCGCGTCCTTACTGCTGGAAGAGGCACTTCGGCAAAGGTGCGGGTCTTGGTAGAGTCAGGGAATGAAAGAGATAAATGGGGAACTGTCGGCGTTTCTGAAAATATAATCGAGGCATCATGGCAAGCAATTGTCGATAGTATCGATTATAAGCTTTTAAAGACGAGGGGAGGAACGCAGCAGAGAGGCAGAAACGAGATAAATAAATGAAGAAACTATGGGCAGGGAGATTTAAAGAGGAGACTTCAAGGCTGGTGGAGAAATATACCGAGTCCATATCCTTTGATAGAATGCTTTACCGCTACGATATTGAGGGGAGTATTGCCCATGCAAAGATGCTGGCAAGACAGGGCATCATCTCAAAAAGGGATGCTGAAGAGATAATTAAAGGACTAAATGAAATATACAGGGAGATAGATGATGGTAGATTTGAATTTAAAGAGGAGCTGGAAGATATTCATATGAACATAGAGTCTGCACTTATCGAAAAGGCAGGCGAGGCAGGAAGTAGGCTCCATACTGCTAGGTCGAGAAATGACCAGGTGTCGCTCTCTTTAAGGCTATATCTGAAGGCAGAGATTAAGGAGATAGTTCTCCTGCTGAAGAATCTTGGACTACTGCTTGCCGAAATGTCAGAAAGAAACCTCGATGTTATCATGCCAGGATATACACATATGCAGAGGGCACAACCTCTTCTTTTATCCCACCATCTAATGGCGTATGCACACATGTTTGATAGGGACAGGAGGAGGTTTGAAGACGCCTTAAAAAGGATTGATGTCCTGCCATTAGGTTCTTGTGCCCTTGCTGGCACATCCCTTCCTATAGACAGACACTATGTTGCAGAATGTCTGGGGTTTGATCATGTCTCCGAAAACAGTATGGATTCAGTATCAGACAGGGATTTTGCAGTAGAATTCCTTTCATGTGCGGCCATATTTATGATGCATGTATCGAGAATGGCGGAAGAGCTAATCCTTTGGTCTTCAGAGGAATTCTCTTTTATAGAGCTCCCTGACGCCCTTACAACGGGCTCAAGCATCATGCCACAGAAAAGGAATCCAGATGTGGCGGAATTAATGCGTGGCAAGACAGGCAGGATATACGGCAACCTTATAAGCCTGCTTACGATAATGAAGGGCTTGCCTCTTGCTTACAACCGAGATATGCAAGAAGACAAAGAACCTGTTTTTGATACAGTTACTACAATAAAACCAACACTCAATCTCCTTATCGAGATGTTGTCGAATATGCGATTTAATAAGAAAAGATTGCGAGATACTGCGAGTTCCGCATACTCTACGGCAACAGATATTGCTGAATACCTTGTCAGAAAAGGGGTTCCATTCAGAACGGCCCATGAGATTACGGGCAGGATAGTCCGCTACTTTAGTGAGAACAAAAAAAGGCTTTCTGACATTAGTGTCTCAGAGTATAAATCCTTTTCGGATAAAATAGATGATGATATTTATAACTTTATTGGCGACTTGGAATCTGTGAATGCAAAGAGGTCTTACGGTGGAACATCCCCTGAGATGGTTAAAGGGCAGATAAAGAGATTCAGGGAAGGTATGGGGACCGAGGCGAAGCCATAGTGCTTTATATGAAGATATTTTATCATAAGACACTATTATGCCTTGCATGTCTGATAATTGTCTTTTTCTGTCTCTCCTGCTTTGGTAAAAAAGGAGATCCGGTCCTCCCTTATGAAAGACAAGAGGCCGTAGGAGAGGAGATCTTGTCAGAGCCTACAGAGGTTTATCCTCCAGTAATAGATCATGGACCTTATAGGATCTATTACTGCATATACGTGGCGCTATACCGGTAGATAAGATGGGGAAGATACTTCTTGGTCATGGAAGCGGTGGCAGGTTAATGCACCAATTAATCAGGGAGCACCTTGTCCCTGCATTTGACTTAATGGAACTTGGCGATTCAGCCGTAATCGAATTAACTCCAGATGTAATTGCAAAAGACGGGGTGTTTCTCCTGAATCGGCGAGGGGCTGGTGACAAGAGCGACCTCATTGATTCAGGGCAGCCTCATAATGACAAGAGGGGAGGGGTCAGACTCGCCTTTGCTACCGACTCGTATGTGGTCTCTCCGATCTTCTTCCCCGGGGGGAATATTGGTGAGCTTGCAGTAAATGGAACAGTAAATGACCTCTCGATGGTTGGGGCAAAACCATTGTACCTTTCGGCAGGTTTTATCCTTGAAGAAGGTTTCCCGATGGATGATTTAAAGACAATTCTTTCATCAATGGCAAGTGCATCTCAAAAGGCCAATGTCAAGATAATTACAGGTGACACAAAGGTTGTGGACAAGGGAAAAGGAGATGGGATATTCATTAACACGACCGGTATTGGCATTATACCTAATAACATAGACCTCGGTCCTCAAAAAATCAAGGCAGGGGACAAGATAATAATAAGCGGATTGATAGGAAGCCATGGCATAGCCGTTTTAGCAAAAAGGCATGGAGTCTCCCTCGAACCCCCCATCTTAAGCGATACATTGCCATTGAACGGACTGGTAGAGGTGATGCTCAGTATTACTGAAGACATAAGAATGATGAAGGATCCTACAAGGGGTGGCATCGCAACTACACTAAAAGAGATAGCCAGCGATTCAGGGCTCTGCCTTACTATTCATGAAGATCTGCTGCCAATATCTCCGGGGGTTATAGGCGCTTGTGAGTTGCTTGGTTTAGACCATTTATATGTTGCGAATGAAGGCATACTCATTGCTGTTGTTCCGGGTAATCTACCAGGGAATCCAGATAATGTGTCAGGTAATACGGCTGATCGCCTCCTTGAAGGAATGAGGGCCCATCCCGCAGGGAGAAATGCAGCCATTATCGGAGAGGTTACCGATGGAGATACTCGTACCAGGGGCATGGTTTTGCTCAAGACAGCAATAGGCGGAACCCGTGTTATAGATATGCTTACTGACGAACAACTACCAAGGATATGTTAAAATTAGGTAACTACTCAGGTTCACGGTTTAGGGGTTCACGGTTCAAGGTTGAAAAACGATTAAAATTAAACAGGCTGAACCTTA
>JAJOKM010000031.1:0-4466 GCA_021129835.1 Thermodesulfovibrionales bacterium
GACAGAGAAAAATGTTTAGGACACCCTCCCCTGGCCCCTCCCATCAAGGGAGGGGGAAATACCCACTTAGTATTTAGCCGTTAGCTAAGAGCTAATTGCTAAGTGTTTACAAAATAAAATAGGAAGGGACCAAAGGAGTTACCCACACGAAACGTCGAAGAGCCCTATATGTAAAATCTCTTGCCCTCTGTCTGCTTTACAATACCTTTGATCTCGAGACCGAGCAATAAACCTGAAAGCCTTGCAGGTGGTGTTTTCGCTTCTCTCGCAATTTCATCTATATGTTTTGGCTCGCTTCCTAAGATATTGCATATTGCCTTTTCTGCATCATTTATTTCAACCTCTTTTGGAGTAGCTAGTGAATCTCTTTCATAAGAATCCTTTGACTGTCCTATAAGACCCTTTAAAAGTGGAGCGAGCTCTTCTATTATGTCCTCCACCCTCTGGACAAGTTTGGCGCCTTTTTTGATGAGGGCATTTGTGCCTTCGGAGTTTCTCGATGTTATGCTGCCAGGAATTGCAAAGACCTCTTTGCCTTGCTCCAGGGCGTGATTGGCTGTTATTAGTGAGCCGCTGGTCATGGTTGCTTCTATAACAAGCACCCCCATCGAAAAACCGCTTATCAATCTGTTTCGCTTCGGAAAATTCTCTTTGCTCGGTGGGGTCCCCGGTGGAAACTCACTGACGACACAGCCAGACTGAGTTAGCGCCTCAAAGAGTTTGATGTTCTCAGGAGGATATGGTCTGTCCAGACCACAGCCCAGCACAGCAATGCTTCTGCCGCCTGCCTTCAGAGCGGTTTTATGTGAAATAGTATCTATTCCTCGTGCCATTCCACTTACGATTGTGAACCCGAGCAAGACGAGTTCAGACGCTATTTTCTCAGCAATTCTTTTGCCATATTCTGTCATTCTTCGTGAGCCTACCATTGCAATGCCGTATCTGTCATCCTCTGCAAAACTACCATTTACATAGAGTATTATTGGTGAATCTTCAATCTGTCTCAGAGATTCCGGGTATTCCCTATCGGTGTATTTAATGACTTTGATACCATAGTTGTCAATTGCCTTTATCTCTTTTTCGACCTCATCCCATGAGCTGAATTTATAAATCTTTCTAGCCCTTAATTCGCCGATATCAGCAATGCTTGTGAGATCTTTAAAATTCGCCTCTAATATTTTCCTTGGAGAGTGGAATACCGAAAGGAGACGCTTTATGGTTATTGGCCCGATATCCGCTATAGAGGACAGGGCAAGCCAATATTCCAGGTCATCGCGATGAGGGAATGAGATCTCTTTTTTCATATGGCAGATCTGAAACTAATGACCTTACATGCCTCTGAGAAGGCTTTTTACCTTCAGCCGAAGGGCATTTAGCTTAATAAAGCCTTCGGCATCTTTCTGTTCATATATCCTTTCCGCTTCAAAGGTTGCGAGTTCAGGGTGATAGAGGGATTTGGGAGACTTTCTGCCAACAACTATGCAGTTCCCTTTATAAAGCTTCAACCTCACAGTGCCTGTAACATCTCTTTGAATGGTATCCATTATTGTCTGGAGCATCTCTCTTTCGGGTGCAAACCAGTAACCATAATATACGAGCTCGGCGTATTTGGGGATCAATGAATCCCGGAGGTGAAAGACCTCTCTGTCAAGGGTGATCGACTCCAGCGCCCTGTGAGCGATGTGCAGGACAGTGCCCGCAGGGGTCTCGTAAACACCCCGAGACTTCATTCCGACATACCGGTTTTCTACTATATCGATTCTGCCGATACCATTTTCTCCTGCAATCTTATTAAGTCTCTCAAACAGTTCAACTGGCAAGAGGGGCTCTTCGTCTATCCCTGCAGGATCCCCTTTTTCATAGTGGATATCAATATATACAGGTTCATCAGATGCCTTCTCCGGGGGCAGCATCATAGTATACATATCTGCAGGTGGCTCTGCCCATGGATTTTCAAGGATTCCTCCTTCATAGCTTATGTGAAACATATTGCGGTCAGTGCTGTAGGGCTTTTCCTTTGAGGCCGTAACTGGGATATCGTGTTTCCTCGCATACTCTATGAGTGACTGCCGCGAATCAAAGCGCCACTGGCGCCATGGCGAAACGACCTTTATATCTGGCTTGAGGGCGTAATAAGTTAACTCAAACCTCACCTGATCATTTCCTTTTCCTGTTGCACCGTGAGCTACTATATCTGCATTTTCCTTTAAGGCTATCTCGATCTGCTTTTTTGCTATGAGCGGTCTTGCTATAGATGTTCCCAGCATATAAGTGCCTTCGTAGACTGCATTTGTTCTTAACATCGGGAATATGTAATCCTTTACAAACTCATCTCTTATGTCCTCTATATATACCTTTGATGCCCCTGTCTTTATTGCCTTTTCCTTTATGGCTTCTAAATCCTCGCCCTGCCCGATGTCTGCATAGAATGCTATTACTTCGGCGTTATAGGTCTCTATTAGCCATTTTACTGCAATAGATGTATCCAGACCACCTGAATATGCAAGTACAATCTTTCTTTCCACTCAATACCTCCTAATCCGCATAAAGCGGAATTAAAAATTTCAAAATCCAAATGACAAATCAATGACAAGTAACTACTCAGGTTTAAGGGTTCAAGGGTTCAAGGTGAATTCGATAGGTAGTGTAGGGGCTTGTCCCCGTCGTCTACGCCCATAAAGGGCTACACTACCTTCTTGTTCTACGTCCATACGCCCATAAAGGGCTACACTACCATAGGGTTTAAGGCTGTGAACCCTTGAACCGTGAACCTTCTTTGTCGTGAACCCTTGAACCATGAACCGGAGCAGTTAAAACCCTTCAAGGAAATAATGCTTATACAGGGGCAAATACCATTTTAGTATAGCATCACCAAAAAAGAGAGATATTATTGCGCCTAATGACAAAAATGGCCCGAAAGGTATCTTTGTCTTCCTTCCTCTCCCCTTAAAAAGCATCATGTAGATGCCTAATATCGAACCGACGAGACTCCCTATAAATGTCGTCAGCAAGACGGCTTTCCAGCCCATAAAGGCGCCTACCATTGCCATCATCTTGATATCGCCACCCCCAATGCCACCCCTACTCGCTACAGCGATGAGATAAAATAGCCCACCACCTAAGAATATCCCTATTAAGGAGTTTTTAAAACCAACGGTTATTTGAGCCCTGTCTTCGTGCAACACACAAGCATGATGGCAAAGAAATGGGTCTGGAAGGATGATGGATGCCCCTAAAAGGCCGATGACAATGCCCGGAATTGTTATAATGTCAGGTATTATTTGAAAATCTAAATCAATAAAGGTTATTACGATCATTGCCGAGACAAAAATCAGGAGCAATGGTAGATACCATCCCAACCCAAAATGTGTGATAACCGATAAATAAAGGATGCCGTTTAGTAATTCAACCAAGGGATAGCGGATGGAAATTCTTTCTTTACAGCTCCTGCATCTACCCTTTAAGAGGATGTAGCTTAATAGAGGGAGGTTATCCCACGGCCTAATCGGGGTGTCACAATTGGGACATGCTGATGGGGGTTTGACGACCGAGATACTACGAGGGATTCTATAAATGCAGACATTTAAAAATGAGCCGACTATAAGACCAAGAATAAATGATATAGGTTCAAGATGGCTCATGCAGTCGTCTTGCTCACCTCGGATGCCTTCTCCCGTGTCTCCTTTATTTCAGTCTCGAGGGACCCTAATTTTTCAAAGGCATCTATAATCTCTTTGGAGGCATAAATGTCTCTGCCGTCTTTATCTCTCATTTCGTAAACCCTCTCTCCGATACGCCTAAACAATTCATCCTTCTGCTTTTTTAATTCCTCTGGCTTATACCTCAAGCCAAAGACTGCAATCTCGATTCTTACCCTTTCTGACAGCAAAACAAAAAACCACTTAATCTTCTTGATCACCTCGTTAAAATTTCTCTTAATTTCGCTGGACATACCACCTCCTCATGCTGTCTTAAACAACTTAGATTTTCCTTTTCCCTATTATCGCATATTTGAGGTTTTCTTTGTCTGCTTCTTCAACGACAGGTCAAACTATATAGGCCTGCCTCTCAATTTTTACCACATCCTCTATTAATTTATATATGCGGAGGATTATCGATAAATGGTTCTGGGTTTTTTGGTTCAATTAAGTTATCTTGACTCATAAGGTATTGCCTGCCGTCCAAACGGGACAGGCAGGCAGGTAGTCCACCTCTATTTCGGTCATTATATTAGGAGATAGACTACTTTTTGTGTGGATTTTTATATGAGGCAATGATATAATTTTATGTGGATTTTTGATAAAACAATTCGTGAGTCACTATCAGATAAGCTATTGTTGAGGGAGGAAAATGTCATAATGCAACGAATGTTCCACCATAAACCACATAGCACGACAGGGCTAAACACTTGTAAAATCAACGACTTATACGGCGTAACAGTTTACTAAGGCGTAGGAGGAGAGTTG
>JAJOKM010000031.1:4476-8054 GCA_021129835.1 Thermodesulfovibrionales bacterium
AAAGGGTGGAACATCCGCTGCAATGCAGTGCAATGCAAGGCCTGACACCGAACCCCTTAATCCACACCTTTATGTCTTAAGCTTTCCCTCCTTAAAATCCTTGCCGGCTGCTGCAATCTCATCCAATATCTGCTCCATTCTTTCAAGCCGCGCCTCTGTGTCTTGTTTTTCTTTAATCCTTGAATATATGTAAACTCCCTTGATTACAGCACCCGCTCCTATGGCAATACTTAAAAATGTTCCGAATGGTATGGAATGAATCATGGCTATTCCTCCTTTTTCTTGCCTCTTTTCTGCGCAACCTTTTTTCCCACCGCAGTCCCTAACTTTTCTATAATATCTTTCTCCCTCTTCACTGTCTCTTGTGTCGCTTCAAGGTCTTTGTAGTAATCATGCCTTGCCTCTGCAGCAATGTCTTCAATGCCCTCTTTTGTCTTCTCATACTTTTCGGTTACCCATTCCTTAAAGGCATAGCCCTCCTTGACTGCGCCAATAACAGCAGGTTTTATCTTGTCAAATTTTTTGCTGATTCCAATAACAGCAAGCGCACCGATCGCACCGCCTGCCATGAGCCATAGGGTTCGTTTGGGTATAAAAATACCATTCTTCATTGTAAGCCTCCTATCGTTTTATTATAGCCTCTGCCAAGGGCAGAATTACATTCAATATCAATGATTTTTTGACTTTCGAGCCTTATTCTTCCGGGCAATACACTTAATGGCGCCATTACTAAACCTTCTCATCTGAATATGAGCCGTCTGCGTTTTATGAGGTGCGATCCCAAAAATCCGAGAAATATTATGCCTGCAGTAATATGCAGCGCCTTGGCGTCAAGGACTACAGCAATAAGATTCAGGGCCAATGAACTTAACATTCCTATTTTGATAATTCTTTGTTTGCTTATAGAGACCTTTCTGATTTTGGATCTTGCTCTTGATGTTTTAGGATTGTCAGCTATATCAAGATAGTTACTCAATATATTTATAATTTCGGTGGTGTTTACTTCCGCGGTATTGTAAAATACTAATAAACTGCCAACTTTACAATTAATCAGGACTTCCGTAATACCTCTCTGCGCTAATAAACGCTCCTTCAGGGCAGTAGAAATATATCTCCCCTGAGTCTTATATCCCGTATCCTTATGCGTCCATCAATTAGACTAACAATCATATTCCCTCCTCTCTTTTTACAGAAAGCGATCTCACGCTATTCATTGTTACTGCTATAGTTGTTACATTATGCATAAGAGCAGAGGTGGCAGGAGATAAAAATCCTATTAATCCCAAGCCTATCAGCGCAGAATTAATGCCGATAATGTACTTGAAATTTTGTTTAATTAGCGCTATCGTCTTTTGCGATACATCTCGCGCATACACAATACCATCAAGATCTTCATTCAGAATCAGGACATCACAAGTCTCTTTAGCTACGTCTGCTCCATGTTTCATGGATATGCCTACATCTGCGATGGAAAGGGCAGGAGAGTCATTGATACCGTCTCCTACCATTGCAACTACATGCCCTATGTCTTTAAGTTGATTTATTATCTCCCTCTTTTCATCAGGCAGCATCTGACTATGATATTCTTTTATTCCAAGCTTTTCAGCCGCACTTCTTGCTGCTGCATCAGTATCGCCAGTAAGCATAATAACCTTTCTTACTCCTAAGCCATTGAGTTCTTGCAGCAATTTCAGCGAGTCTTGCCTTAACGGATCGTCAATGGCTATAATTCCTGCAAGCTCATTATCCATCGCGACATAGAGGACTGAAAGCCCTCTGTGTGCAAGCTCCTTTATTGTTGACTCTGCAATACCAAGATCAACTCCTTCATCATCCAAAATAAAATGTCTGCTTCCTACGAGAATCCTCTTGCCATTTACCATAGAAACAATACCATGAGCAGCAATATATTCAACTTTACCATGTTCTTCCTTATGAATGATCCCTTCATCCGCTGCCTTCGTTATGATTGCCGTTGCCACAGGATGAGGAAAATGCTCTTCAACGCAAGCTGCATATTTGAGGACATATTCCCTTTCATATCCATTAAATGGTATCACATCCACAACTTCTGGCGTGGCTTGTGTGAGTGTCCCTGTCTTATCAAAGACAAAGACATCTGCGCTGGATAGTTTCTCTATAAACTTGCCCCCTTTTATTAATACTCCTCTACTGGCAGCCTTTGTTATGGTTGACATAATAGCTAATGGCGCAGAAAGTTTTAAAATGCAAGAATAATCAACAAGCAAAACAGAAGCTGTCCTCACAAGACTCCCTGTAAGGGCATAAGTTATGCCACTTAACAAAAGTGAGTAAGGCACAATTTTATTAGCGAGTTCTTCTGCATGAGACTGGGCATCTGCCTTCAGGTTTTCAGACTCCTCGATCACCTTAATTATCTTTGCAACCCTCGTTTCATTTCTGGCGCTAATTGTCTTTATAAAAAGTGTTCCTTCGACTACTGCAGTGCCTGCATATACTGTAATGCCCGCTCTTTTCATCACAGGCAGCGGCTCACCGGTCATTGAAGACTGGTTCACCATTGCCTCCCCCTCTATAACAGTACCATCAACAGGAATGAGGCTGCCAGCCCTGACTATAACAATATCTCCTTCGCTTATTTCCGATGCTTTAACAAGAACTTCTCCCTCCTCAGTATTTACCCAGACATATTCACCGCCAACTACTTGATACATATCTGCAAGCATTTTTCTTGATCTCTGCCTTGTCCGTTCTTCAAAGTAGTCTCCAACTTTGAGCAGAAAAGATATTATGCCTGCTGCCCTATAATCACCAATGCCCATGGCAACACCTATAGCCGATGAGTCAAGAACATCCACATTTAAATGTCTGTTTAAAAGAGACTGAATGCCTTTTTTAAATATGGGCATTGCTCCATAAAAGGCAATAAGTGGTTTTAGAGGTAAAGGGATCAGGGGGGATGCAAGCAAAAGCATCCCTGATTTTATAGCAACCATTTTCTTTTTTCTAAGTTTATCGCATACGGGCTTGTTTTTCTGTAAAGACGTTAATGGTATCTCCGCAACAGCCTTTGTCAAGTCCATCCTTGTAGAGCCATCACCATCATACCTGACAAGGAGAGTGCCGATACTCTGATTAACGGAAACAGCCCTTATCCCTTCAATCACATTAATCGCATCCATATCAAAGGAATATCCTCGCGGGATGGATAACTTAATCCTTAACCTGTCCGACAGCTCGTGGATGATGCTAAATTTCATCTAAGACCTGCAGTGTCAAGAGTCATGTGTAAATTCCCTTCCTGTTCAGCAGACATTCTCAAACTGTTCTCATGATTATGACCCTGCCATTTAACATGCCAGCTTGGCATTTTCTCCATCTATGACAGAATATTAGGAGTTACGCAGTTGACTGCTTAATGCATAGTTATTACAACTAAAACATACTCTGCAGGAAAAGTCAAGTTTCACGTCTCTTCAAATCCAAGACTAGCATGGAAAGAGTATCAATTTCTAACGCAAGATAAGCCTGAATCTGACTATTCAGCAATTCTCGGTAAACTTAATTTATATGGAAATACCAAGAGTTTAAGGAAT
>JAJOKM010000041.1 GCA_021129835.1 Thermodesulfovibrionales bacterium
ACTGATAACTGGCAACTGATAACTATCCTTTATAACCGTGAACCTTGAACCGTGAGCTTAACAACCGGAATAGTTACCTGTAAACTACACTTGCTTATAAAGAATATATCAGATACCTTTAAGAAGATGAGTTATGCTGCAATGCGTGCAGGAAGAAGCCCGGAAGAGGTTAAGCTGATTGCTGTCACAAAGACAGTTAAAATCGAGATTATTAAAGAGGCAATAGATGGGGGATTAAGGGTATTAGGAGAAAATCGAGTTCAAGAGGCAAGGGCAAAGATAGAGGAGCTTTCGAGACTGTCGACTGATAACTATGAACTGACGGGCATCTCGTGGCATCTCGTGGGCCATTTGCAAAAAAACAAGGCAAAATATGCGGTCCAGTTATTTGACCTTATCCATACCATCGATTCTGTTGAACTTGCAGAAGAAATCGATAGGCAGGCCGAAAAGAGAGGCAAGATACAGCGAGTTCTTGCTCAGGTTAAATTATCTAAAGAAGAGGCAAAACATGGTGTCTTGCCAAAGGATTTGATGCACTTACTCGAAAAGATAAAGGCGCTTGGCAACCTGAAACTTGAAGGGCTAATGACAATGCCCCCTTTCTTTGAAGATACTGAAGAGGCGAGGCCATATTTCAAAAGACTACTAGAGGTCAGGAACGAACTAGAAAAAATGGGGTTCATCCTCCCTGAACTCTCGATGGGAATGTCTAATGACTTTGAAGTAGCCATAGAGGAAGGGGCAACAATGGTAAGGATAGGAACGGCATTATTCGGAGAAAGGAGTAAAGGGTGATCGGATTTATTGGCGGCGGCAATATGGCAGAAGCGTTAGTAAAGGGGATGATATCACAGGGGATGAAAGATATATTCGTATCAGAACCGAGGGCAGACAGGAGGGGATACCTACAGCAGGTCTATGATGTAAAGACGACTGAATCTAATAAGGAGGTCGTATATTTATGCAACATAATAATCCTTGCCATTAAACCCCAGGACATGTCCACCGTTCTTAGCGAAATAGCAGATGTCATTACGGATGAAAAAACGGTCGTCTCTATCGCGGCAGGCATAACACTGTCATATCTCCACTCACGGCTGAAGACAAAAAGAGTCGTCAGGGTTATGCCCAATGCACCTGCTATTGTCCAAGAAGGCATTTCTGTAATTTCTCTGTCTGAAGGCCTTCTTGAAGAAGATGTCTTGACTTTAAGGGAGATATTCATATCAGTTGGCAAGGTGCTTGTCATGCCAGAAAGAGATATGGATGTTATTACTGCTATATCTGGTAGTGGCCCTGCATTTATTGCATTATTTATAGAGTCAATGATAAATAATGGCGTAAGATTTGGGTTAGATAAAGACGCTGCCACTGAGCTCGCAGTCCAGACCTTGGTGGGCACTGCAAAACTCATTAACACCGGCATGCCGCCTGAAAGACTCATAGAGATGGTGGCATCACCAGGAGGAACAACAGCAGCGGGGCTAAATATCTTCAATGAAAGAGACTTAACAAATATCGTTAGAGAAGCATTGCAAGCGGCAAAAAATAGGGCCGAAGAATTAGGCGTCGAATATTAGTTACAATATAATTTCCATTTGCATATGGCAGGCATGGATGTCGTTTAAAGAATCGCTCGACTCATAAAGCTCAGGATGTCTGATCAGGCATCCTGAGTATTATACCAGGAGGGGCATTGCTATGAGAATCACGCCACTTGACATTCAACAAAAGCAGTTTCCCATAAAGTTCAGGGGATTCAATGTAGATGAGGTTTACTCCTTTTTAGAAATGATAAGGGAAGACCTCGAGGATATTCTGAGGGAAAATGCATCATTAAAAGAGCAGTTGAGCAGGGCAGACGAGCAGTTGAGCAAATACAGGGATATCGAAAGCACTCTCCGCGAGACACTGGTGACCACACAGCAAATTGTGGAAGATTACAAAAGAAATGCTAAAAAGGAGGCTGACCTTATCAAAAAGGAGGCTGAATTCCAGGCAAATGACATGATAAGAGATGCTCAGGAAAAGGTGGTAAAGATACACGAGGATATTGTTGATATGAAAGTGATAAGGCGCCACTTTAAAGAGGAGGTAAAGAGGCTCATCGAGAGCCATCTCAGAATGATCGAATTTGATAAAGAACGAGAAGGGGAAGAGATTAAGTGAAGTATACTTCCCTGAAAGGCATTCAGGACATACTCCCCCCCGACATCTATATATGGCAGACAATTGAGCTTAAGGCAAGAGAGCTGTTCGGAGTATACGGATTCAAAGAGATAAGACTTCCGATAATAGAGTACTCGGATATATTTATCAGGAGCATCGGGGAGACTACCGACATAGTCGAAAAAGAGATGTATGCCTTTGCAGATAAGTCAGGAAGGAGCATCACCATGAGGCCTGAAGGGACAGCGCCTGCTGTAAGATGTTATGTCGAGCATCACCTCTATAATTTACCACCTCCTCAGAAATTCTTTTATTCAGGCCCAATGTTCAGATACGAAAGACCGCAGAGAGGGAGGTTCAGACAGTTTTATCAGATAGGAGTTGAGGCATTCGGAATTTCTCAACCATCCATTGATGCAGAGATTATTGTCATGCTGAATAATTTTTTAGAAAGAATCGGGTTGAAGGGACTAAACTTCGAACTCAACTGCATTGGATGTGAAAAATGCAGACCTGATTACCGAGATGCCCTCATGAATTTCTTTAAGCATAAACTGTTATATTTCTGTCCTGACTGCCAGCGCAGGTATGTCTCAAATCCATTGAGGATACTTGACTGCAAAGTGGAAAAATGCATCGAGTTACGACGCGGTTCACCAGTCGTCACAGGATATTTATGCAATGAATGCAGGTCTCATTTTAATGAGCTAATCTCCATCTTAAAGGCACTAAAAATACCATATATACTGACTCCAGATCTGGTGAGGGGGCTTGACTATTACACCAAAACCGCATTCGAGGTGACGAGTGAATACCTTGGCGCACAAAAGGCAGTAGCTGCGGGGGGAAGGTACGACAGGCTTGTAGAAGACTTCGGGGGACCCCCAACTCATGCTATAGGATTTGCCGTGGGGATGGAAAGAGTCGTAACCTTACTAAAAGAGGTTCAGTCTCGAAAATATCCTTCACCAACTCTTTTTATTGCCACTATCGGTAGAGAAGCAGAGCTGGAAGGATTGAGGATTGCTGAAGATATAAGGGCGAGAGGATTCTGGGTCGAGCCAAACTATGGAGGGGTATCACTAAGGAGCCAGCTAAGGAAAGCCGACAGAATTGGCGCTGAGTTTGCATTTATAATAGGTAGTGACGAATTAAGGTCTGGAAAGATTAAATGGAAGGAACTAAAAAATGGTAAGCAGGGCGAAGTCGAAATTGATAACGCCACAAAGGTCTTATCCAACAACATCGAGTCTCCTGACCCTTAACCTCACGTCAAGCCCATCAGTAATTTTCTTGCATTTGCTAATATCAACCTCTTTCATCGTCACAACTGTTGCCCGAACTTCTGGTATATACCTCTTTGCCTGGACAGCAAAGTTTAAGACTTCTTTAAATGCGTCTTTGAATGCGGGCCTGCATATCCTCTGGTATGTCTCTTCATCGTGGGCATTAAGACTTATAGAGATAGAGTCGACAATCCCTCGTAGTTCATGCAGAATATTTCTCTTATGTATTATGTTGCCATGTCCATTTGTATTAATCCTTACCCGTACGCCCTTTTTCTTTATCCATGACGCGAGGGATTTTACGACATCGAGACGAAGTAAGGGCTCACCATAGCCACAGAAGACGACCTCCTTGTAGCGGGAGGGATCTCCGATGGCATCCCTTAATTCACCTTCTGTCGGCTCATCCTTGAGTCTCAGGTTATGGCCTTTGAGGAAGTCCACATGAAACCTCACACAAAATACACATTTATTGGTGCATCTGTTGGTCATATTCAGATAGAGGTTATCCCGTATCTCGTAAGCAATTTCACCCTCTAACAATTCACCGATACCAAAGAGCCTTTTTGCATTTACAGAGGTGATTCTCTCTATGTCTCCGATAGATACCCCCCTCAGCCCTGCCAGAAATTTGGCTGTATGGACGACAAAGGCAGGTTCATTTCTTTTACCACGAAGTGGCTCTGGAGCAAGGTAAGGGGCATCTGTCTCGATTAGTAAGTAGTCATCAGGAATGAATTTTACTATTTCCCTTAACCGTGATGCATTTTTAAATGTTACCGGCCCTGCGATAGAGATATAAAGACCCATTGCCATTGCCTTCTCTGCCATTTCGATATCACCTGAAAAACAATGCATTACACCTTTTGTAATATTTGTCTCCTCTAAAATTTTAAGGGTATCCCATTTCGACTCTCTGCTGTGAACAACCAGCGGAAGATCTGTCTCCTTTGCATATTCTATCTGCCTGATAAATACATTTCTCTGGACATCTCTTGGGGAGTGGTCATAGTGGTAGTCAAGACCGACTTCACCAATGGCAACTACTTTGTCGTCTTTAGACCACTCTTTTATCCGGGTGAATACATCCTCTCTGAAGTCCTTTGAGTTATGAGGATGAATGCCAACAGCGGCATAAATAAAGTCGTATTGCCTTGCGAGGGCAACTGTCTCTTTGCATCCTTGAAGATCAGAACCAACAGTTATAATAAATTCTAACCCTGCATCCCTTGCCTTTTTAATTATTTCTTCCCTATCCCCGTCGAAGGCATCCATTTCGAGGTGGCAATGAGTATCGATCATCTTTTTCGTCTTTTCCCTGTCCTTCCACAGCTCATACTCGAAATTAAGTCTAAAATCTTATCTTTAGGGTCCACCTTCATGCCCCGAACTTTTTTAGTCTCAGGGAGTTTGCGAGCGCCAACGACATCAGGTTAACTGTTGGGAATATACCAAGCTCCCCCTTTGTGCATTGTCGTTCCGAAAATGCTGAAGACAACCCCCCAAAGACATATGGTGATTTCAGTAATACAGGCACAGGATGCCAACTATGGCTCTTCATTATGGAAGGAGTCGAGTGGTCGCCAGTGATAATAAGGACATCAGGCCTTAACCGGAGTATCTCTGGCAGGAGTCTATCAAACTCCTCAATTTCCGCAACCTTCCCTTCAAAATTGCCATCCTCGCCATAGGAATCAATCTTTTTGACATGGAAAAAGAAGAAATCATATTCGTCGTACTTCTGTTTTAAAAATCTTATCTCATCCTCGACAGTGCCAGAGAGAGAAGGTGTATCCATCGCTACAAGCCTCGCAAGCCCTCTATACATCGGGTATAGAGCAATGGCAACTGCCCTTAGTCCGAACGCCTCTTCGAAGGTGGTAAAGTGCGGCATCTTCGAAAAACCTCTCATCAATATATAGTTTGCCTTCTCCTCATCTCTGAGTATCACCTCTGCCTTGCTGATCAGCTTTTCGACAGTTATGGCGAGCCTTTCAGCATTTCCTGATAGTGGCAGGGGTGGTAAAGGTGGACTGCCTTCATTTTGTGGATCTGTATCAGTCACCATCGCTGCATCAGGCTCAAGGGGATCAGGGAACCTTAACAAGACTACAAATCTATGTTCTATGCCGGCAGTGAAGATAAGTTCGGCATCATCTATCTTGTATAACTCCTTTTGTAGCTTCTCTGTAAGATTTATGCTTTCTGCTGTAGGTATCCTCCCCGCCCTCCTGTCGGTGATAATTCCGCCTTTAATTGTTGCGTAATTGCACCTTACTGTAACATCACTCCTTTTAACTTCGAGGCCAAGCCCGAGGGCCTCTAAAACTCCTCTCCCAATTTGGAATTCCACAGGGTCATAACCGAACAGGCCAAGATGTCCCGGACCACTGCCAGGCGTAACCCCATAGGCAATTGGGATGTGCAGCCCACAGGCGGATTCTTTTGCAAGTGCATCAAGATTTGGCGTGTTGGCGGACTCAAGCTCTGTCTTGCCATTAAGAGGGAGTCCACCAATTCCGTCAAGGACAACGAATAATATCTTTGATTCATTTTTCTGCACTAAAGGTTTTATTAATCTCTGCATAGCAATCTCCTCTTATAACCCGCCTCTTGCTGGCACAGGCATCCTATCTATAGTATTTGGCAGGTTAGAAGTTTATGCCGATAATAAGTATTATACCACTTTTTGTGACTACTCAAGTTGTCAGGTGAGTCAAGAGGAGGTCATGTCTCCTTTTTTTAATAACAAAATTACGATTTAGGTTATAATAATAATGATGTTAGATAGAACACGACCTAAAAATCTCAGACAACAAGTCATTAGGGAAAAGAAAAGGAAGAATATAGTATTCTTCACTATAATTGTACTCGCCTCTCTTTATATGGGATCGACATTACTCGTTGGAGAGACTGGATTGGTGAGGTATTTTGAACTCAAAAGCATTGAAAGAAATTTAGCGACAGAGGTAAAAGATATAAAAAAGGAACATGAAGCGATAAAAAAACAGATAGAGGCATTAAGGAATGACCCTTTTTATATAGAGAAACACGCAAGAGAGGAGTTCGGGTTAGCAAGACCCGGAGAGTATATCTTTAAATTTAAAGACGATGATAGATAGGTCTCTTTAGGCTCTTTAGATAACCTTTTTCTGGAATATGCATCGCTCGAGATTTTGACGGCAAGTCCAAGTAGATGGGTTGCCGCGTGGATTTGTTGAAATTGCATTGGCAGGGAATTGCAAAACTGCTGGAGCTTACTGCCACTACCAACTTAAGCGCTTCTGGCACTATCCCTACCTTTGCGGGTGTAATGCCTATATATTCTCCGTCAATCTGGATCTGGGCAGCCCCTTCTATCGACAGCTCTGTTGACTTGAAATAGGCTATATCTTTAAACTTAAGATGGCACCCTGATATTATTCCTAATATGTACCTCATGAGGTTTAATCTACCTTTTTTATGTGCCACAAATACATAGAAATGAGTATCTGTTAATCTGGCATCAGGTGTAATCTTAAAGTCACCTCCATAATATGCCGCATTGCCTACAATAACGACGTAGCCATCTGTTTGGGATGGCAGGTGATGAGGAGGTGGCAAAGAGCTTAAAGGGCATTGGGGCTCCATCATAAGCCCTGTTAAGGAATGTAGATGTTTGAAGCCAAAGTTTATTATGAGTGGTGTTGGAATGTATTTTAATATCACTTCAAGTCCGCTCAATATGTAAGCGAGTTTTCCGGTATATCTTTTTACCTTTTTATTAAGATTAAAGACGACCTTCCCATCAAAGCCAATTCCAGCCATCAATAAGAAGTAACGCGAAACATCCCGAGTAATTATCTTTCCGAGATGGATTGTCTGTATCCGGCCATCTAGTGCGATATCTATAGCCACTTCTATCTTTCTCGGGATCTTCAACTCCTTTGCAAGGAGGCAAGATGTGCCGAATGGCAATATCGCCATGGGGATATTTGAATGAACGAGGCCATTTGCAATCTCGTTGTATGTACCATCACCACCTGCAGCAATAACTAATGGCAATGGGTAACTGGCAACAGTTAATAAGTTGCTCCCCATTTTCGCTGCCTCTGAAGTCTGAATCCCAAACTCTGAAGCAATCTCCCTCGCAAATAATTCAGCATCTCCTTTTTTTTGGGTAAGCAGTAAACGGGCTGCATATCCTCTATTTTTAAGGATAGTTACTGCCTTTTTGATCTTCTCTCCTGCACCATTACCTGCTATGGGATTGCCAATTAAAAAGATATCTTTTGCCAAGCCTGCTGCCTATCCTCCTGTCAAACTCATCTATGCCGGCATGGATGAGTGATAGAGAGAGTCCTCTGAAAATGATCCCCCTCCATTGCGGATAAAAGATTACAGTAATCTGATTACACAGATTCCAAAACCCGATTACACAGATTTTTTCTGTAAATACCTTTTTTGTTATTGTTCTTCACTTGTCATTGCGA
>JAJOKM010000056.1 GCA_021129835.1 Thermodesulfovibrionales bacterium
GGAGAAATCTTCAAACAGTGGAATTTTGCAAGAGCTTCGAAGAATATAAATTTCACAAAAAAAGTCATTTAAATATCCTTTCGCCTGTTATACCCCCAGTGTCCAGTCATAAATGTGGAACATGATGAGCTTTGGTAAAGAGGGGTTAGGGGAGATTTAAAGTGGGGATGAGCAAAAAAACATATCCTTTTCTAAAAAGGAAGACCTGAGTAATTACCTCCAAATATAGGTGAGCCATGATTCATACCTGCTATCTTTGCCTTTTACGGCGTCGAAGAATATAGATTGTAGTCTTCTGGTAATCTCGCCCTGTTTGCCATCTCCGATAGTTCTGTTGTCTACCTCCCTTATCGGGACGACCTCTGCCGCAGTGCCTGTAAAAAACGCCTCTTCAGAGATGTATACTTCATCCCTTGTAAACCGTTCCTCTTTTGCCTCTATGCCTGAATCCCCTGCTATGCTGATTATGCTGTCCCTGGTGATACCTTCTATGATTGAGGTTAGCGGGGTCGTCTTTAATACACCATTTCGCACAATAAACATATTCTCTGCACTGCCTTCAGATACATATCCTTCAGTATCAAGCAGCATTGCCTCGTCATAGCCGCAGGATATGGCCTCTCTTTTGGCCAACTGAGAATTAACATAATAGCCACAGACCTTACCACGAGACATGTTAGAGTTCACATGGTTCCTTATAAAAGAAGAGGTCTTAACCCTGATCCCTTTTTCGATCCCTTCTTCTCCAAGATATGCCCCCCATGGCCAGACAGCAATAGCGAGATTTACGGGATTACCTTTAGGGTGTAATCCTATATTTCCATAGCCGATATAGACAATCGGCCTGATGTAACACTCGCTCAGTTTATTTGTTTTAACTGTTGCGACAACTGCTTCTTTAACCTCCTCTTTTGAGAAAGGTATCTCTAAAAAAAATATATGTGCTGATTCAAAGAGCCTCTTTATATGATCATCGAGCCTGAAGATAGCAGGCCCCTTCGGTGTGTTATAGCAACGAATACCTTCAAACACCCCGAGCCCGTAGTGTAGCGTATGTGTAAGGATATGGATGTTTGCGTCATCCCAGTTCACAAATTTGCCATCCATCCAGATCTTTTCTGTTTTGTTAATCATGGTTTATTATTGCCCCTTTTTCTTCGCTTGTCATTGCGAACGAAGTGAAGCAATCCTGGCGGGATTGCCACGCCCTCTGGGCTCGCAATGACATTTTCATGCCCTTTTGTGTGTTGGAAGCACATATAGGTTTTATTTCATGTGGGCATTTATTACCTGCTTCGCATATTGCCCCCACAAAATTAAGGGGGCATCTTATCCCATTGTTTATAGCAGTATAGAGGTGGTTATGTCAAATGACCATCCCTTTTTTGGTATAATGAGCATTATATACCTGGAGGTGTGAGGCGCCATGATATCGCGATATACTCGCCCAGAGATGGGAAGGTTATGGGAGATGGGAAATAGGTATCAGAAGTGGCTTGATGTGGAGATAGCAGTATGTGAGGCGTGGGCTGAACAGGGAGAAATCCCAGAAAGCGATATGAGGGCAATCAGGGAAAAGGCAGGGTTTGATATTGGCAGAATTGATGAAATCGAAAAGACGACAAGACATGATGTGATTGCCTTTCTTACATCAGTCGAAGAGTCTGTAGGGGCTGAATCGAGATTCATACACAAGGGGCTCACATCATCAGACGTTGTTGACACAGCCCTCTCTCTTTTAATGCGGGAAGCAGCAGATATAATTATTAGAGGCATTAGGGAACTGATGGATGTTCTAAAGATTCAAGCGTTTAAATACAAAGATACACTCTGCATGGGTAGAAGTCATGGTATCCATGCCGAGCCAATGACCTTTGGTCTGAAATTTGCTCTCTGGTACGAAGACGCAAAGAGGAGCCTTCAAAGGATTGAAAGGGCAAAAGAGGTTATAAGCGTTGGCAAGATATCAGGCGCAATCGGCACATTTTCGAATATCCCTCCTGAATTAGAAGAGATAGTCTGCAGCAAACTCGGGCTTACCCCGGAACCTGTCGCGACACAGGTTGTCCAGAGAGATAGACATGCAGAATACATAATCTCCCTTGCGTTAATTGCAGCGTGTATCGAAAAGATTGCTACTGAGATACGGCACCTGCAGAGGACAGAGGTGTTAGAGGTGGAAGAGCCTTTTGCTGTCGGGCAAAAAGGCTCCTCAGCCATGCCCCATAAGAAAAATCCTGTTGGCAGTGAAAACCTCTGCGGTCTCGCAAGGATTATTCGTTCTAATGTCATCTCGGCACTCGAAAATATTGCCCTCTGGCATGAAAGGGACATATCCCATTCTTCAGTAGAGAGGGTGACAATTCCGGACAGTACCATACTGACTGACTATATGCTGAGCAGGATAACCAGCATACTCAAGGATCTGCATCTGTATCCTGAGAGGATGGAGGCAAATGTGAATAAAAGCTATGGACTGTATAATTCTCAGAGGGTACTGCTCTCTCTCACAGAAAAAGGGGTGGCCCGACAGGATGCCTATGCGATGGTCCAAAAAAACGCAATGGAAAGTTGGAGAAACGGCACAAACTTTATGGAGCTTCTTCAAAAAGACAGTAACATAACAAGACACCTTTCTTTATCCGAGATAGAGGTGATATTCGATCTCGGATATTACCTGAGAAATGTGGACTACATATTCAAGAGGGTATTTGGTGAAGATTAAAAAAATTACGAACAGTATCAGATGCCATGCTTCGTTAGCATCCGGTATAATCTCTTTTCCTTATGTCTTAACATCCTCGACGCCTCTAATCTGAGACAATAGGGTCTTACTTTTCTTAAGCGGTTGTTTGCTTCTTTTAAATACCGTTTAATAATATCACCTCGATACCTTATCCAATCATGACGACTAAATAAAGAAGGCCCATTAAGATCTAATCTAAAGCGTTCGATGTCTTCGGATGGTATATTAATGATTCCTACATCCAGATCCTTCTCTAAATCAAGGATAGTATCGGCCCATAAATATCCCAGGCTGGCGAAATGGACAAAGGACTCTGGATAACTCCCATTTTTAAAGAAGTGCCTTTCGACATTTAGCACACATCTCCCTGTTTTTGCAAAGTAATCCTCGACATCTCTCTCTGTTAGCACCTTCCATCGCCTTTCTGTATCAAAGATGATAGTATCTATTAAATCTATCAGGAAAGGATAAAGCTTTCTGCTATAATCGTAAGAGGCAATTATCTGAGCACATCTTATCTCTGAGGAATGTTTACCTTCAATATCACTAACACCCTTTTCCCCTTCATAAAGTGAAACGAAAATATCCCTTTGTTTCTGGATATATGCCTTTGCACTGCTAACATCCATGTCTGAATCAGCTTTATTGTCCAGGATACGGAAATATGCGGTCGAAACGACAAGAAAGTCTATATCGCGAAGACCGAATAGATTAGAGGCAAACCTCAATATAGGCCAATATTTTGTTATATTTGCTATAGACAGGCATTCTGTCAGCAGATCATTGGGAACTTGCATGTTAAGTTTGGTGGAGGTGAACGGGATCGAACCGATGGCCTCCTGCGTGCAAAGCAGGCGCTCTCCCAGCTGAGCTACACCCCCTACAAAACCTGTTTTAGCAAATCTTGAGTGATAAGTTATCAGTGAAGAGTAACAAACAGAAGATATTTTTAAAGTTAAAGTTGTTCTTCAGTTAGTCTTCTTCACGCACCCCTTTTCACTCATCACTCAGATCTGTCTTTGGCAAATCTGATGGTGGGCCTAATTGGAGTCGAACCAATGACCTCACCCTTATCAGGGGTGCGCTCTAACCAGCTGAGCTATAGGCCCGTCTAAGCGCTGCCCAGTTTTTAAGCCAGACAGTAGAGACTTTGATTTTATTTGAGATTTTAAATTTAATGAAGCCGTAAAAAGTCTTAAAAAGGATTTTCCCGTCATTCCGTCAGGACCGTTCTCAAAGACAGATTCCGAACAAGTCGGAATGACGCTCTCTTACGACTTTATCAAACTTCCCTACGAAGGCTTTATACCTCCGTAATGCCAATGGATTAACTCTATTTCTTAAGGATATCCTAATTTGAAGTACTCTGTCAAGCAATCAATAAGTCCACTGAAAATATTTTGGCTGTCGTCATGACCTTTGAAAAAGATGCCGGCTCTTTCCCATTTCGAGTGGGAAAGAGCCGGATTGTATGTTATTATCTTTCAGGTACTTGCCGGTTAACTCCACGCAGTGCAAGAACGGATATGAGCTAAAGAGAAAGGAATTTGAGCATTACAGGCATCGAAATGGCAGACTTGGAATCTAATTTCCCGGATGTTTCATCCTCCATTGACGAGGGCTTTCGTTAAGTCCGCCATATTCCCAAAAGCCGGCCCTTTGTAACCGTGCCTTTCTTTGAGCAGTTTTGAATCTTTCGGTATATCTCACATTTGGCGGAATAGTAAGGAGCACTGCATATCCATCTTCAATCATTCTCTCATTTATCATATCTCCTTCTCCGCCCCATAGATAAGCTAACAACCTTTCATACCTATCCCTCTGTTTGACATCAAACTCAATATTTACAACCCCACCATTTTTGTTTATGAGTCTCTGGAGGTGTCTCTTTGATCGGTTTCCCCACGGCTCTTGCCCGAGTTCTGGCGCATCAATGCCTATAAGCCTTACGCTCTCAGTTCCAGACAAGATACCCCAGAAACCTGCCTTCCTTATGCTCACGCTATCGCCATCATCAACCCTTGAAACATAAAACCTTGTTCCATATTTAGTATCTATGTACGATGCATTAAAGTAAAGAAAAATAATAGCAATTGCTAAAATAAGTATAAAAATTCCTGTATAATAATGCAGTTTCATGGAGCTATTTTAACATAATGAAGGCTGTTCGTAATTGCTCAGTGAACATGTCTTTTCAAACTGCAGCTAAGCAATTCAGGAATTGCTAAACAAGAAAAATTACAGCGGATGGAGCATAGCCGTTTGGCGAAAGAGTGTGCTAAACTTGATTCAACCTTTGAGCTTGAGACACTATGGCAGCCTAACTTAGCTCAGTGTCTGTAAAAATAGGGGAACATCATCGGTCCAACGGTTTCCATGCTTTGTCTTTTATACTGAAAGACGCTAAGACACGGCGCAACCTTAAGAGTTTTGATGGCAAAACGGGTCTCTTTGCAGACTTGGAAATCTAATGGGGACAACCAGACGCACCTTGCAATCCAAAAGAGACATAAAGTGTATGAGAAGGCGAGATAAAGACTTGGGCAAGCTGAGGGCGTGCTAATCCGAACAAAGGTGCGCGCGGACCTGTTCGGATAACGCTTCACGGAGTTATGGTTGTCCCTCAGAGGTGGGCTGACATGTGGAAGTCAGATAGTATTATAATCAAGAGATTAGTCTGAAAAAACGATGAAGAAGGCAACCCAGCAAATCATTGCAGTCCGACCGCACTGGGCGGCCCCAAATTAGTTGTGGCGTTGTTTCCGAAGGTCGTTTTGTTGGCCGATTGGCGGAACGATAAAATAGGCAGGGCTGGCCTATTAGCCGCTTTTCTTGTAGTAACACTGGCTGACAAATTGGAGTAAGTTCTGTCAAGGGTTGGTTGGCATGCCACCGTGCGGCGGATGAGTCCAGACGTTATGTTTTCAAGCCCGCTCCGCACTCCGGATATACAGGCAGAAAGATGGACAGAGGATAATTGAATGCCGAGACTGACTGAACAGGAACAGCAGGAGATCATTCGCTACATCGAGGCGGACAAGCCCCTGCCGGACAAGTACCGCTTTCTACTTTTTGAGGATAAGCGCGAGGTGGAGCTGGTATGGAACGGTAAGACCAGCGAGGTCTGCAATATCGTCCTGCCGTTTCAGGTGATCGAGCAGGTGGATGAGCCACGAGCTGAAAATCCGGCGGACACGGTTGACGTCTCCCCCCTTTTTACGGCGGCGGGCATCTCTCTGGATGGTCGCGGTCGCCAGCTCAAGGGCTGGACCAATAAGCTAATATGGGGCGACAACAAGCTGATCCTCTCGTCACTGAAGAACGGGCCGCTGCGAGAGGATATTGAGGCCCAGGGCGGGCTGAAACTGATCTATATCGATCCTCCCTTCAACGTGGGCGCGGATTTCTCCATGGATATCGAAATTGGCAGTGACACCTTCACCAAGAAGCCCAATATCCTTGAGGAAATCGCCTATCGCGACACCTGGGGCAAGGGAGCTGACTCCTTCATCTCCATGATTTATGAACGGCTCGTTCTCATGCGGGATCTGTTGTCCGAGGATGGGAGTATCTACGTGCATTGTGATTGGAGGGTGAATAGTTTTATCCGGCTTGCGATGGACGAGGTGTTTGGGTCGGATAATTTCCAAAATGAAGCCGTACTCCATTACACAGCAGTTGGGTTGAAAGCAGAGTCGAGAAAGTTTCACCAAAACACAGAGACCGTCTTCTATTATGCTAAAAAAAAGGGGAACCATATCTGGAACGAAGTCTATGAGCCAATAAAGGATCCATCAAAATACAGAACCGCTAGTAAGCACGTCTGGAATGCGGAGACCGGTAAAGCGGACCGTCTGCGAGATAAAGAAGGTATTATCCAATATTTTGAAGTTACTGAATACAAAGCTGATAACTTCATTGAACTTCCTGCTTTACGGGGAGACAAGAAAGTTGGCTATCCCACCCAAAAGCACGAAGACCTGCTTAACCGTATCATTCAGGCCTCATCCAACGAAGGTGACCTGGTAGCCGACTTCTTTTGCGGCTCCGGCACCACGGCCGCCGTGGCCGAGAAACTCGGCCGCAAGTGGATCATCAGCGACCTGGGCAAGTTCGCCATCCATACCACCCGCAAGCGCATGATCGGCGTTCAGCGATCGCTCAAGGAAGATGGCAAGGACTATCGCGCCTTTGAGATACTCAATCTGGGCAAGTATGAGCGGCAGCATTACATCGGCCTAATCCCCCAACCCCCCTTATCAGGGGGGCAAAACAGTTCTCTTCCTGACAAGCAAAACAGTTCTCCTCCTGACAAGGGGGAGTTAGAGGGGGTTGACAGACGGCAACTCCAGCAGCAGATGCAGCAGCAAAAGGAGGCCGCCTTCCTCGACCTGATCCTGCGGGCCTATCGAGCAGAGAAGACCACGGGCTTCGCTGCATTCCACGGCAAAAAGGCCGGGCGGCTGATCGCGGTCGGCCCGGTCAACCTGCCGGTGACGCGGCTGTTTGTGGAAGAGATCATTCTGGAATGCCGGAAGAAACACATTACGAGAGTGGATATCCTGGGATTTGAATTCGAGATGGGACTGTTCCCTAACGTTCTCGACGAGGCACGCGCCAAGGGGATCGACATTGCCCCGAAGTATATCCCAGCCGAGGTGTTCGATAAACGGGCTGTGGAGAAAAATCAGGTCGTCTTCCACGATGTGGCGCTCATCGAAGTCAAACCGCACATCCACTACCCCCCTGACAAGGGGGGCAAGGGGGGTTACCCTGATAAGGGGGGCAAGGGGGATTACATTGCCCACAATCCCAGCCTCACAGAGAAAGCCAGAGACAATCGAAAGAATCCCACTCCCGCCGAAGATAAACTCTGGTATGAGGTGCTACGAAACAAACAGTTTTCTCATTTAAAGTTTACCCGCCAAAAGCCTTTGGCTGAATACATCGTCGATCTCTATTGTGCTGAACTCATGCTTGCCATTGAAATCGATGGAGATAGTCATGCGGAACAGGAGGAATATGACAAGAAACGCACCGCTTGTCCGAATGCGCTTGGCATAGAAGTGATTCGCTACACGAACCAGGACGTGATGCATAGTCTTGATGGGGTATATGATGATTTGCTAACTAAAATCGGGTCGCTCCAGAAGAACCCCCTAAA
>JAJOKM010000179.1 GCA_021129835.1 Thermodesulfovibrionales bacterium
CCCACTTAAAATAGGAAAAAACCAAAAGAGCTACCCATTTAAAACAGCGAGGAACTCTATGAAAGAGTGGGTGGATTATCGAACATGGTTCGGTCACACCGAGATTGACGGGCACAGTCAAGAGGGGGCAGGTCTCCAGCACTTGACATGTTGGGTCATCTTGACTCTTAGACTCTTGACTCTTAGACTCTCGACTATGCTTAGACTCTTGACTCTAATAATTCTTCGATCTTTTCTCTGATATCTCCTGTCTCCATTAGCGCTGTGCCGATGAGCATGGCATCTATGCCCGCATCTGCTAATCTGGTGACCTCGTCTCTACTCTTTATACCGCTTTCGCTCACTACTATTTTACCTTTAGGTATATCCCTTTTAAGCCTGACAGTAGTTGACAGATCGACCTTAAGTGTCTTGAGGTCACGATTATTTATCCCTATAATATCTGCATCTATCGAGAGGGCCTTTTCGAGGTCGTCTTCATCATGCACCTCGAACAGGGGATGGAGCCCTAATTCTCGGGCAAGGTCTAAATATTCGGCCGCCTGACCTCTTTCGAGGATGGCAGCAATTAACAATAGAGCATCAGCGCCATTTACTCTGGACTCGTATATCTGGTATTCATCAAAGACAAAATCCTTCCTCAGGATTGGCTTAGAAGTAACTTCTTTAACCGACGGGATATAAGAGAGGTCTCCCGCGAAAAAGTCTTCTTCAGTCAAGACAGATATAGCAGCCACAGGGCATTCTTCATAAGTAGAGGCTATTTTAGTAGGGTCGAACTCTTTTTTGATAATGCCCCTTGATGGTGATGCCTTCTTTATCTCGCCAATCAATCGTATATCTCCACTCTCCCTCTTTATAGCCCCTCTGAAGTCCCTTGCCGGCTCGATGTCACTTATGCGGCTCTTCAATTCGCCAATAGAGATATTACCCTTTAGAAATTTTAACCGCTCAGCTTTATTCTTGACAATGCTACTTAAGAGACTCATGACGGGGGTGTGTGCGGGCGCTTCATTTCGCTGATAATCTCGATAAGCCGGTTAAGTTTCGACGGTCCCATATCGCGCATGGTGATCTCGGCATCTACATGCCCGGAATGTCCACATAAGGCGATGGTGTAGCAAGTAGAGCCAGCCCGAATAATCTTTAAGGCTACATCGGCGTAAAGACAATCTATCCCGGTAAAGATAGCTACATCGTATCTGTTGTGTTCAATGACGAGATCGGCGTGATAAGGGTTGATCTCCACAGCGCTCTTAACCGTCGGAAATTCCGGGCGGATATCAAAGACGGGCAGTATTTCGGTGTCGATAGCCTGGGCTAATTTTCTGATTACCCTGGCTTTATCTACTGCCCCTTCTTCAAACGCCCACATAATAGTGCGTGCGGGGCTAAAGATAACCGGCTTTTTCGCCCTTAGAACCTTCTCCGCAACCTTATGCATGGCCACTTCCTCATCAACCACCTCTCCCTCCACGATCGCCTTGCTCTCTCCTGGATGTGCCATGTCTGAGAGGGGCACCGGCGAGACGAGATCACAATATGAACAAATTTTGGGGTCAAGTCTTGAAATATCAGTTTTCATAAAATTATAAATCAGCACATATCCACATGGTCATACGGCCATACCTTGATATGGGACATTTTATGGTCGGCATATCGCATCAGATAAATTCTTTCTGCTTAAGAATTTTTATATAATCTTCATATGATAATGGACAACCTATCACTCTTTAAAGTCTTTTTGAGATAGTTTTACCTGTCCTCTAATTTTATCTGTAACCTTACCTGCAATATCACCCCTTCCATGAGAATAGTGAACTCTCAATATCTTCTTGCCATTTACAACCAGCCATCCATAATTGTGTCCAGTAGCTCTAGCTTCTAAATCTAACTTTTTAAATAATTTCTCACACTCCTTTTTCTTCATCTACTTTCGATAGTTTCTTCTAAAAAGGCTAACCATTTCCTGGGCAAAATTCCTAAATTTTCTTTATCATCCTTTAAATCTTCATAAATATCCACAATCTCTTCACATAGACAATTAGCTGCTTCAAACTCCGTATCAGCATATGCAAAAGCTTCTATATCATCAAGTGATGCTATAACTGCATCCTTTTCTATCTCAATTGTAATGTATAAAGGTTTTTTCAGGAAATAGTTCGGATGCTTTAAAGTATTCAATGGTACGATTCTATACTGTCTTTCAATGGTATTTAACAACTTCTTAGAAAGGATTTTATATTGTTTTTCAGTAAGAATTTCTGTTTCCATCTTCGCACCTCCAATTAAGAAAGAGGGGATCAGATCTTCATTCTTGACAGATTCACTGATAGACTCGCCCCATCATGCATTCTCTTTTTATATCCTCATATTCCTGCTCTTTTCTGGTTATTGTATTATTGGGTTGGGCCACGCTATCTTGTTGCTTATTATAGATTAATGTCCCAATAATGTAACTATTCAGGGATATTTTATGAATTATAATTGTTTCCATATTCTCCTGAATTATACGAAAGTATATACGAAAGCATAGTTGTTATCTAAACGTTTTCAAATCCCCCCTCGCCCCCTTGAACCCTTCTTTCTAATACCGACCGCCGTAGCCTTAACTCCACAAGCCACAGACATATTACATACTGCCGGATTGGTAATGGTATTGGTTGGCGTCTCGGCAAAGTGAAAACTCATACAGACCACACCTGGAGGAACTCGATCGGTGATCTCTATCTTCGTCTTAATAGAGCCGCGGCGGGAGGTGACCTCGACTACATCGTCGTCAGTAAGCCCTAATGCTTTAGCATCCCCTGTATTGATCTCCATCCGCTCTTCGCTGAGGATCTGGTTTAAGCCCTCGGTCTTCCCGGTCATGCTCCTCATATGGAACTGGTGGAGCTTACGGGAGGTGGTCAAGGTGAATGGGTACTCGTCACTGACATCTTCGGCAGCCAGTGGCCGATACTCTACGGCGGAGAATTGACCGATACCTCTGGCGAACTTACCCACATGCATAATCGGTGTGCCAGGGTGATCTAAAGAGGTGCACGGCCACTGAAGACCCTCAGGGGATTCGAGACGCTCGTAGCTCATCCCGGCAAAGTAGTGCGGAGTCAACTCCCTCACCTCATCCCATATCTGCTGTGGAGAGCTGTAATGCCAGTTAAAGCCGCATCTTTGTGCTATGGACTGTATGATCTCCCAGTCTGCCCTGCTGTCTCCTCTTGGCTCGATAACCTTACGAACCCTCTGCACCCGTCTTTCGGTATTAATGAAGGTACCATCCTTTTCCGCAAAAGAGGCAGCGGGCAAGATGACATCCGCATACCGGGCGGTCTCTGTCAGGAAGATATCTTGGGCCACCAGAAAGTCCAGGGACTCAAGGCATTGGCGAACATAGTCTGAATTTGGATTACTCAGCACCGGGTCTATCCCCATAATATACATCGCCCGGGGCCATCTCTCCGGATTTGGATTGAACATATCATTCATCGTCCGGCCGGGTATATCAGAGAGCTCGACACCCCAGGCTCGTGAAAACTTAGCGCGTATCTCGTCGCTGGTACCCCTTTCTGTCTCCTTGCCGGCTAATCGCTGCCAATGAGTAGTCATATCACTATGAACCGGCTGATAGCCGCTAAATACATTGGGGAGACACCCCATATCGCAGGCCCCCTGGACATTGCATTGACCACGAAGTGGATTTATCCCGGCATGGGATTTGCCGAGATTACCGGTAGCCAGAGCCAGGTTGGTTAGCGCCACAACATTCTCCACACCGCATGTCTGCTGGACCACTCCCATGCTATAGAAGATGGCAGCATTGCCAGCAGTGGCATAGATACGGGCCGCTCTGACGATATCTTCTCCAGATACACCAGTTATCCCCGAGGCATACTCAGGGGTATATCTCTCTACTATCTCTTTCATATTCTCGAACCCATTTGTCCGGCTCTTAATAAATTCGCAGTCTTCAAGCCCCTCCTTTAAGATAACATGCATCAGGGCATTGCATAGCGCTATGTCTGTCCCTGGTCTAATCTGTAAGTGAAGGGTGGCTATTTTCACAAGGGGTATTCGGCGCGGGTCGATGACAATCAGCTTAGCGCCCTTTCTGACCGCCCTACGAATTCCATAACCGATGATGGGTTCGGACTCTGTGGGATTACAGCCCATTACTAAAATGGCGTCAGCGCCTTCTACCTCGCTAATAGGGTTGGTCATAGCCGCGCTTCCCAAAACAGTGGCCAGTCCGACGACGGTGGCCGCATGACAGAGACGCGCGCAATGGTCAACACTGTTGGTGCCAAGAGAGCGAAGGAGTTTTTGAAAGAGATAGTTCTCTTCATTGGTAACCTTGGCTGAGCTCAATCCAGCCAAAGACTCGGGCCCGTATTTATCCCGTATCTCTAACAGCCGGGCAGCGACTAAGTCGAGTGCCTCTTTCCAACTTACTTCAACAAAATTTCCATCTCGTCTGATCAGGGGAGCGGTCAACCGCTCTGGGTGGTTGATGAAGTCATAGCCGTATCGACCCTTGACACAGAGGTTGCCCTTGTTGACCGAACTATCAGGGTCTCCCCGCGCATTAACGATGATATTTCCGCGAACACCTATATAAATTCCACAGCCACAGCCGCAGTAAGGGCAGATGGTCTTAACCTCACGGGTTGGCGGCAGGGCATTCTTAGAGACCAATGCCCCAACCGGGCAACTATCAATGCACTGACCACAGGATTCGCAGGCTGTATTCAGCAACAAGCCGCTGTATCCTTCGGCAGCGCCCTCCCGGTAGACCAAAGACAGGGCTCCAACGCCTTGAACTTTGTGGCATATACGGACACACCGCCTACAGCGTATGCATTTATTGGGGTCTCGCTCCATAAATGGATGAGATCTATCCACAGGATAATAGTACCTCTCTCTTTTATCTGAAATAGGCGATATCTCATACGCGGTAGCCAACTGACGGAGATTGCAATCATAGACTGCTTTACAGCCACACTCCAAACAGCGCTCGGCCTCCCTTTTTGCTATATCCTCAGGGTAACCAAGCTCAATCTCTCGAAAATTGCTACGCCTCTCGTTAGGTCTGAGCCTCGGCATCGTTAGCCTCGGCTTACGCTCGACTTGAACAAGCTCCTCTTCGTTCAACCGTCCTTTGTTAATATTAAAGGGCTTCTTGACTGCCACTATCCCTTCACCCTTTAGGCAGCAATCAATGGCTGAGGCAGCTTTCTTTCCTGCCGCAATAGCTTCCACTGCTGTAGCTGCCCCGTTCACGCAGTCTCCGCCGGCAAAGACCCCCGCCATACCGGTTAGCAAGGTATCGGTATCGGCCACAATATTACCTCGCTCTGTCTTAAGTCCACTTTCTTCCGCTAACAAAGAAAGATCGGGCCTCTGACCGATGGCAACAATAACAGAGTCTACTGATAGTGCGAATTCTGAGCCCAGGATCGGTTCTGGCCGACGGCGTCCGCTGGCGCCGGGTTCACCCAATTTCATCTTGATGCACTCAATGCTGCTCAGCCTGCCACTTCTCCCTACTACTCTGATCGGCACTGATAGAAAATGAAGCTTGATGCCCTCCTCTTCGGCCTTCTTGACCTCCCACTCAGTAGCTGGCATCTCGGCGCGGGAACGGCGATAAACAATGGTCACACCTGCCGCACCCAGGCGAAGAGCGGTACGGGCGGCATCGATGGCTGTATTACCACCCCCGATCACGGCTACCTTCCTTCCCATCTCCACTCGTTCCCCAGAAGCAACCGCTCGGAGAAAGTCAGTTCCCGGCAGGACACCCTCTAAGCCCTCGCCCTCGATGTTCATCTTTTGGCTCTGGTGAGCGCCGATAGCCAGAAAAATGGCATGAAAACCGGCTCCGAAAAGGCCCCTTAGGGTAAAGTCCTTGCCCAGCGTCTGGTTGGTCTTAATAACCACTCCCAGCTCTGTAATCGTGGCGATCTCCTTGCCGAGAATCTCCTTTGGCAGACGGAAACCTGGTATGCCATAGCGCAGCATTCCTCCGGGCTTGGGCAACGCCTCAAAAATAGTGACCTCATGACCTTCTTGAATTAGGTAATAGCCCGCAGAAAGACCGGCCGGGCCGGAGCCGATAATAGCTACTTTCGAACCGCTCCTGGGCCTGGTTTTGGGAATAAACCTTTCTCTGTCCCCTATCTCATAGTCGGCGGCAAATCGCTTCAGACTACAGATAGATATGGGTTCTTCTACTAAGCCCCGGCGGCATACCGCCTCGCAAGGGCGATGGCAAATACGCCCGATGACTGCAGGCAGGGGGAGTCTCTCCTTAATCACTTCCACCGCTTCTCTATACGCCCCGCGGGCGATCAAGGCGATGTAGAGCTGAACATCAACACCAGCAGGACAAGCATCTTGACAAGGCGCAATGCAGTCGCCATAATGGTCAAAAAGGAGCTGATCGAGGCGTTGTCTCCGCACCGAAACGACTTTGTCGTTATTCGTCTGGAGTACCATCCCATCGGTGATGCGCGCAACACAAGAGGGAACCAGGCCGCGTCCTTGGACATCTACGGCGCAGATCCAGCAAAAGCCAAGGGGCCTTAACTGTTTATCATGGCAGAGGGTGGGGATATAGATGCCACTTTCCTGGCATGCCTCGAAGATAGTCTGGCCAGCCTTGGCAGGGATCTCCTTTCCGTCTGCCACTATCCTGACCGTCGCCATCGGCCGCCCCTTTTCTGCTTCTGCCTTCGCTGTCTCTTTACCCACTTTGCCTTCTCTTTCGAGCTGAGCCGGCAGCCAACTTTGCCGCCTTTACTGTATTTACCATAAGCATGGTCACCGTCATCGGCCCCACCCCGCCAGACACTGGAGTGATGGCCTTAGCCTTCTCTTTAACCATATCAAAGTCAACATCTCCGCACAAAAGGGCTTTACCCTCGGCGGTTTTTCCTATCCGGTTAATGCCAACATCAATCACCACCACCCCTTCCTTAACCATGGCAGCGGTGATAAGTTTTGGTTTGTCGACGGCTACTATTAGTATATCAACTCGCTTAGTATGGATAGAAATATCCCGTGTTAGGATGTGGCACAAAGTCACTGTAGCACCAAACCCTTCTTCCTCTTGAGCGAGGACCATACTCATAGGTTTGCCTACAAGGTAACTTGCCCCTATAATCACTACCGCTGCCCCTTCAATCTTGATCCTGGACCTGATTAGAAGCTGATAGATTCCGTGGGAGTGCAGGGCAAGTAATCTGGTTCGCCAATCACCAATTTACCCACATTCATGGGATGGAACCCATCAACATCCTTTTTGGGTTCAACGGCATAAATAACCCTGGTGGTATTGATATGTTTGGGCGGTGGCATCTGGACTAAAATACCGTGAATCTGGGGGTCTTTATTTAACTTGTCAATAAGAGCCAGCAATTCTTCTTCACTGGTGTCAGCCGGCAGATCATATCTTTCTGAATAGATACCCAAGTCTCGAGATATCTTCCCTTTCTGCCCAACATAGACCTTGGATGCCGAGTCTTCACCTAGCAAGACAGTGGCTAATCCCGGTATGAGATTATGCTTCTCCTTGAGCTCGGTGATTTCCTGTTTTAGCGCCTCACGAATCTGTTTAGCAATCTCCGTGCCGCTAATAATCTCTGCTGGCATTTTTAGTGCCCCTTTATGAATTCTATATGTGGAGTCTTAAATAAGTCGCCAAAGGCGACTTCAAACAAGGATTAAGACCTGAACAGACCCCTTGAATCCCTTTTACTCTTTTTACCTTTTTGCCGGCGTAACTAATCAGGTATATTTTCTTTGTCCCCCGACTCATTCTGTCATTCCGACTTGTTCGGAATCATTCCTTGTCTTTAAAGCAGATTCCCGACAAGCGGGAATGACAAACCTAAAGACAGACTCTTT
>JAJOKM010000107.1 GCA_021129835.1 Thermodesulfovibrionales bacterium
CGACCCATAGAATGAATTTGATATTTAATTACGCCCATAAAGGGCTACACTACCTTGTGGGTAACTACACTTTTTGGAGAAGAACCTTATAATCTAATTATGATAAAGTCGTAAAAAAAAGCATTAAAAAGCATTTTTTAGTCATTCTGACAGAACCATTCTCAAAGGCAGATTCCGAACAAGTCGGAATGACAAACTTGAAGCTCACTGCTCACTGCTTACTAAAAAAAGCGGGAATAATGACTTTTTACGAGCCTGTTACTTATAATCTAACCTAAAGAGGGAGGAGTCCTGTGTCTGATTCGCTATACGATATCGTCATAATAGGTGGTGGTCCTGCAGGTCTAAGCGCTGCCCAATATGCAGCGAGGGCAAGACTTAAGGTCATCGTGCTTGATAAATCATCTACGGCTGGCGCCCTCGCCTTTGCGAGCCTAATCGAAAACTACCCCGGTCTCGAAAGGCCCACATCGGGCAAGGATTTGCTGGATACCTTCCGTAAACAAGCTATTGGCTTCGGAGCGGAATACATAGAGGCGCAGGTCATCAATATATCCGTTGCGGACAAGGTAAAAGAAGTATTCACGATGGACCGAACATATCAGGGCAAGACGGTTATCATTGCCACCGGCGCTATGGGGAGAAAACCAACTATTAAAGGGGAGGCGGAATTTTTGGGCAGAGGTGTGAGTTATTGTGCCGTATGCGATGCTGCTTTTTTTAGCGGAAAAGAAATTTGTGTTATCGGAAATTCTGAGGAGGCAGTAAGGGAAGCAGGGGTTTTAACGAGATTTGCAGAAACCGTATATCTTATATCGCCATCCAAGAAATTAAAGGTTAGTAATGACCATCCGACATTAAAGATTCAAAATCTGAGGTTAACTCTCGAGAGTTCAGTAATTGCCATTGAAGGAGATGAATCTGTGGAGAGGATAAGGCTAAGAGACAGACGGGGAAATGAAAGCGTTCTTAAGTTATCCGGTGTATTCGTGTATCTTCATGGGAACAAGCCTATAGTTGACTTTCTTTTTGGAAGTGTGGAAACTTCAGAGGATGGTAGCATAGTTATAGATAGAATGATGGAGACCAATGCGCCAGGGGTATTTGGGGCAGGAGATGTGACATTCACGGGGATAAGGCAGGTTGTTGTTGCTGTGGCACAAGGATGCATTGCAGCTCTGTCTGCTGAAAAATATATATTCAAACGGCAGAGAAGTCTGCGTGACTGGCATGGATAGAGAAGAGCTGAAGACAATGCTGCTCGGTTTTATGGAAAAAGGACTTCTCGATAATATTATTGATATGTTCAAACATGACGAAAGTCTTTATCCGCTCATCATTGATATGGCAGGGGATGAGAGAATGCGTGTGAGACTTGGAGGTGCTGCACTGGCGGAGGAGCTTATGGAACTAAGGCCAGAACTGCTTATAAGTCTCATCCCTGGCATAGGCAGCCTTTTGAGCAATCCAGATCCTGTCATCCGTGGTGATGGGGCGTATCTTTTGAGTATAATAAGACATGAGGATGCCCTGCCGTATCTTTTAGAGGCTAAAGATGACGAGAATAAAGACGTAAAAGAAATTGTGAAAGAGGCTATTGATAGTATAATGTCCTTCGGCATTATTGAAGGAAAGGATAGGGGAAAAACTTAAATATCATTCGAAAGGAGGTAAAAAATGCTTCAGGCAGCGGTAAAATGGGTTGATGGTCTTCAATTTGTTGGCAACTCCGGGACAGGACATGCCATAGTAGTAGATGGCGAGCCAGTGGTTGGCGGAAAAAATACAGGAATGAGGCCAACGGAATTGCTTCTTGTCGGGCTTGGGGGTTGCGCCGGGATGGATATAATATCTATCTTGCAGAAGAAGAAACAACAAGTAGCGAGCTTAGAGATTAATGTAAAAGGGCAAAAGGCTGCCGAACATCCCAAGAAAATTACTGAGATGGAGATAGAATTCGTTATAACCGGCAAAGATCTATCAGAAGAGGCTATCAAAAAGGCAGTAGAGCTATCGATGGAGAAATACTGCTCTGTAAAAGCCACATTAGAAGGTGTAGCGAAAATAAGTTTTAGCTATCAGATATTATAGGTTCTCCTGACGATTACGGCTATGGTGCCCAGTATCAATTGAAGGAAATATAGAAGAGGTATTACGTGTGATAAGAGAAAAATGCTTACATCACCCTCCCCTGACCCCTGGTTAGGGCAAGACCACAGTTTATAAAATAACGCCTCTCTGGAGAGAATTCAGCAGAAAGAGATAATGCCAAGAATAAAGACCTGACCCCTGAGGTGTGAGGCGAGGCCATTGCTTTTCTTATTGCCTGTACTTATAATACGCTGCACAGCTTCCTTCGCTGCTGACCATGCATGCACCAACAGGTCTTTCAGGGGTGCATGATTTACCAAACAATGGACATTCAGGCGGTATTTTGATCCCCTGTAACACCAGACCACACTGGCATCCACTCGGTTCAGGATAATCAATGACATCTATATCAAATACCCTCTCTGCATCTCTATGCCTCCTTTTTTCACTAAGCCTCAATCCGCTGTTGTCTATTAAACCGATCCCTCTCCAGTAGCTACTGCATACCCCAAAATACTCATTAATAAAATCCTTGGCCCTTTGATTGCCATCTACCCTCACAACGCTTCTATACTGTATTTCTACTGCTGCTCTGCCATCAATCGCCTGTTTAAGCAACATGGCTATGCCTGCCAAAATATCTTCGGCGCCAAAACCTGTTATTACACACGGCTTTGAGTATTTCGCGGGTATAAACTCATAAGGGCGGTTGCCGATTATGGTGCATACATGCCCTGGCAACATAAACCCGTCTATCATCGCATTGCCAGATTGGAGTAATGCCTCAAGGGCTGGCGGAACGAGCTTATGGGCAGAATATACATAAAAATTATCTACTCCGAGCCTATCCGCCTCAAAAATGGTGGCAGCCACAGACGGGGCAGTAGTCTCAAACCCCGCAGAAAAAAAGACGACCTTTTTGTCCTTGTTCTCTTTTCCGATATCCAGGCAGTCCAGTGGAGAATATATTATTCTTATATCAGCACCTTCAGCCTTTGCCTTAGACAGAGATTTTTCCCCGCCAGGGACACGTATCATGTCGCCAAATGTGGCAAGAATTACATCATTGCGCATTGAAATAGCTATAACCTTGTCAATGTCCTTAATCGGTGTTACACATACAGGACATCCAGGGCCACTAAGTAATTTTAAGCCTTCGGGCAGGAGCGCCTTTATCCCGTGCTTAAATATAGCTGTTGTATGGGTTCCACAAACCTCCATCAGGTTTACAGGACTTCCAATTTTGCCAAAGAGGTCTTTAATCAAATCGATCATATTTATCTACAGAGCATACCAAAATAGAGAGAAAAAGTCACCTTGAGAAGATATTTTTCGGCCAAAAAAGTGTAATATATAGATTGAGGGGTTTTTGTATGAGACATCTCTCGAAAATTAAAGGATTTTTGAATAATTAACCTAAAGGCTTTTGGTAATACAAAAAGCTATGGAGAGAAGAGATGAGAAGCATTAAGATATTCGATACGACCCTTAGAGATGGCGAGCAGTCACCTGGTGCGTCGATGAATGTAGAAGAAAAGATACAGGTTGCAAGGCAACTCGTAAAATTAGGCGTTGATATTATCGAGGTAGGGTTTCCCATCGCATCACCAGGGGACGTTGAGGCAGTTAAGAGGATTGCAACTGAGATTAAAGGCGCAACTATCGCTGCCCTTGCAAGGACAATGGATAAGGATATTGACAGGGCAGGCGAGGCATTAATGCCGGCTAAATCTAAAAGGATCCATACATTTATAGCAACATCAGATATTCATCTAAGGCATAAGTTGCGGATGGGCAGAGATGAGGTCATTGCAAACGCAGTAAGTGCCGTAAAGAGGGCGAGACAATATACAGACGATGTAGAGTTTTCTGCCGAAGACGCAACCAGATCTGACCGGGAGTATCTCTGCAAGATAATAGAACATGTCATCAAGGCAGGCGCAACAACAGTAAATATCCCGGATACTGTTGGCTATGCAATGCCTCATGAATATGGAGAACTCGTGGAGTACCTGATAAACAGGGTGCCAAACATTGACAAGGCTGCCGTCTCGGTGCATTGCCACAATGATTTAGGCCTGGCCGTCGCCAACTCCCTTGCCGCAATACTCAAAGGTGCCGGGCAGGTGGAATGTACTATTAATGGTATTGGTGAAAGGGCGGGTAATGCATCAATGGAAGAGATAGTAATGGCATTGAAGACAAGATCTGCATTCTATTCTGCAGACACAAAAATCGTGACACAAGAGATTTACAAGACGAGCCGTCTCGTATCCAGAATAACAGGGATGGTTGTCCAGCAAAACAAGGCAATAGTCGGTGAAAATGCGTTTGCGCACGAGGCAGGAATACATCAGGATGGTCTTCTCAAGGAGAGATCAACCTATGAGATAATGAGACCAGAAGATGTGGGCATCCCGAAGTCTAAGCTTGTTTTGGGCAAGCATTCTGGTAGGCATGCCTTTAAGGCACGTCTTCAGGAGCTTGGCTGTGAGTTAACGGGAGAAGGGCTTAATCGGATATTTGAGAAATTTAAGCGACTGGCTGATCAGAAAAAATACATTTTCGATGAGGATATAGAGACGCTCGTCTCAGAAGAGGTATCAAAAATACCGGAGGTTTATAGCCTTATCGACCTGTCAGTCTCCAGTGGCATTAATATCAGACCAACTGCTACTTTAAAGCTCAAGGTTAATAACGATATTGTGGAAGAGGTGGGGCATGGACATGGACCTGTTGACGCTGTTTACAAGACAATAGCGACCATTACACAGACAAAGAGCAGTCTATTGAAATTTGAGGTCAGAGGCATCACTGGCGGAACAGATGCACTTGGCGAGGTAGCGGTTTCTATTGAAGAAGGTGGCAGGACAGCAAGGGGCCACGGCGCCGATACGGACATAATCATTGCAGCAGCAAAGGCCTATATAAATGCGTTAAATAAACTGGCGGCAAGAAGGGTATAAACTACAGATTATGGTAAGCCTTGGCTTTTCACCATGCCCTAATGATACCTTTATTTTCTATGCACTCGCAAACAAGAAAATAGATACAGAGGGGATCGATCTTAATCTCTTCATCGAAGATATCGAGACATTGAATCATCTTGCCATGACAAAAGAGATAGATGTCACAAAAATATCCTGCCACGCATTCTGCTATCTGCAGGATGATTATCGATTTTTAAGGACCGGGGGAGCACTGGGTCGAGGATGCGGGCCATTGGTAGTAGCAAGGCGAGCTTATAAACCGGCGGACTTAAATAATAAAAAAATAGCAATTCCTGGGAGTCTTACTACCGCATCCCTCTTGCTGAATCTATTCTCCTCCGCACTCAGTATCCGCCCTTCATCCCTCGTTGCGATGCCATTTTATAAAATCATACAGTCAGTCAGCAGCGGTAAAGTTGACGCTGGCTTGATAATCCATGAAAGCAGATTTACATACTCAGAATATGGATTGAAGCAGATTATTGACCTCGGGCAGTGGTGGGAACAAGAGACGGGATTGCCAATACCACTCGGAGGCATTATTGCTAAAAAGTCTCTTGGACAGATCACCACTAGAAGAATTGAAAATTTGATAAGATTGAGTATAAAATACTCCCTGCTGCACAGAGAAGAGGTTATACCCTTTATCAAGAGATATTCGCAGGAACTGGCTGAAGATGCAATAAATAAGCATATTGCATTATATATTAACGATTACACGCTTGACATTGGCAATGAAGGGGAGTCCGCCCTTAACGAATTATTGAGACGAGCAAGGAATGAGGACCAATAGCGCTTACATGGATATAAAGCATAATACCATATGTACCAGGAGGGATTACCATGACAGTATCGATAAGCGAATTTACTGAGAACCCCAAAATAGCATATTTCTCTATGGAAATCGGGATTAAAGGGGATATGCCTACATACAGTGGAGGACTTGGCGTGCTTGCAGGAGATACGATTAAGTCGGCCGCAGACTTAGAGCTTCCAATGGTTGCAATAACAAATTTAACAAAAAAGGGATATTTCAGGCAAGAATTAGATGCCTCCGGCAGGCAGACAGAGCTTTCAGATGAGTGGGATCCAAATAAGTTTATGGCTCCACTTAACGAAAAGGTGATCGTTCATATAGAAGGAAGAGAAGTCTCAGTGAGTGCGTGGCTCTACATTGTGGTGAGCATTACTGGCGGAAAAATTCCAATAATCTTTCTCGATACCGATAATCCAGAAAACGCCCCAGAGGACAGAGAAATTACACACTATCTATATGGCGGGGACGAGACTTACAGACTCAAGCAGGAGGTAATTTTAGGAATCGGCGGCACAAGGATGCTCAGTAGGCTGGGATTTGAGATAAAGAAATATCACATGAATGAAGGACATTCAAGCCTTTTGATTATTGAGCTGCTAAGAAGATACAAGAAAGACATAGAAAAAGTATGGGACGAAAGGCTTGTATGGGACGCTGACAAGGTGAGAAGTCTTTGTGTCTTCACGACACATACGCCAGTGGCAGCAGGACATGATAAGTTTCCCTACAGCATTGTGCAAAAAGTAATGTCTGAGGCAGAAACAGTGCCTATAGATGTACTAAAAGAGTTTGGGGGGCATGAACACCTCAACATGACACTTCTTGCACTAAATCTCAGCCACTATATAAATGGTGTGGCCAAAAAGCATCGTGAAGTGTCAAGGGACATGTTTCCTGGATATCATATCCATGCCATAACAAACGGCATACATTCATTCACATGGACATGCGATAGCTTCAAAAGGCTTTATGACAAATATTTGCCAGGGTGGGCAAATGATCCAGATATATTTGTCAGGAGCAGCCGTATTCCGGGAGATGAGATATGGAAGGCACACATGGAGGCAAAAAAAGAGCTGATTGATTATGCAAATCAGGAGACAGGGCTTAAAATGAATTATGACGCCCTGACTATTGGTTTTGCAAGACGCGCAACAGCATACAAAAGGGCAGACATGCTTTTTACGGACATAGAGAGATTGTCTCGCATCGGCAACGGGAGACTGCAAATTATATATGCCGGAAAGTCACATCCAAAAGATGAACCAGGAAAGATGATGGTGCATCGCATATTTGAAGCCAAAAAGAGACTAGAAGGTAAAATTGAGATAGCATACCTTAAAAATTATAATATAGACCTTGCATCGAAAATTGTATCAGGCGTTGATGTCTGGCTTAATACGCCACTAAGACCACTCGAGGCCTCAGGCACAAGCGGGATGAAGGCAGCACATAATGGTATTCCCAATTTCAGTATTCTTGATGGCTGGTGGATAGAAGGGCATATAGAGGGACAGACTGGTTGGTCTATCGGACCGCACCCTGACACGCCTGCTGATCCTGCAAACGATGTCGAAGACCTTTACCGTAAACTCGAAACTATAATTATACCGCTATTTTACAGCGATAGATCTGCATGGATAGAGGTGATGCAGAATGCCATAGCCAAAAACGCATACTACTTTAACTCACACAAAATGATAACACGCTATGTAACAGAGGCGTATTTCAAGTAGTTATACGATGTCGCTCACCGCAAAATAAGGTGAAATCCAAAAGAAACTTACATCTGCTTTCAGCACACAAAAGGGCATGAAAATGTCATTGCGAGCCCGAAGGGCGTGGCAATCCCGCTGAGATTGCTTCACTCCGTTCGCAATGACAAACGAAGA